>JAGHCL010000089.1 GCA_021160485.1 Candidatus Desulfofervidaceae bacterium | reverse complement strand
TCTCACCGCATTGGTTACCTTAATCAATTCAAATATAGGTTTGGAGACGAAATGGGACAAACTTACTGCTAGAATTACTCCCAACAGGAGAACTCCTGAGATAATAATAACCATCTGTTTAATGATGCGATTTACACTTTCCCTTACTGACTTACCTCCAAATCCCAGATGAAGCACTCCCAGGTTACCTTTTTGAATGGGGTAAGCAATATCAAAGATAGGACCCTTTTTAGTGATGATCTCTTTTATCTTTACAGAGGATGAACCCAAATTTTCTGATCTTAAGGATTGCAAAATTGGAGGAAAAATCTGTTTCTGGGTGAAGGTGTGGGTAAAGATATGGCCTTGAGGGGTAACAATAAAAATATACTCTACATTTGTTTCCCGCTTGAGATACTGTAATAAAAGCTTCCGAGCAGCAGTTTTATTGCCGGCTTTGACTGCTGCCGCTACCTCTTTAGCAATATTTCTTCCTAGACCAATTCCTTGCTTCTGGCATTCAATTTTTAATTTGTTAGAAACATTATAATATGTAAAAAATAAAATCATAAAGCCCAATAACAGAATGCTTCCCAAAACGCCGGCTAAGAATTTGGTGCGAATACTTATCTTCATTATCTCTCTCCTTTTTTCTGATATACTTTGGCCCTGAGATCCAAAGTGTCAAAAAGGGGTTCAAATTCTTTAAACAGAAATTCAGCCTCCCCTAACACAAGATATCCACCCGGATTTAATGAACGAGAGAGGTTTGAAATTACTTGCTTTTGTAAAGGGACATTAAAATAAATGAGCAAATTGCGACACAGGATAAGGTCATAATTACACACCACCCCTATGGGAGGGGAAATTTGTTTGGAAGAAGTAATGTCATGCTGGCAGAAAGTAACTAACCTTTTTACTTCTTCTTTAAGCTGATAAAGACCATTTTTACAGACAAAATATTTATCTAAAAAACGCTTTTTTACCTCTAAAACAGCCTCTTCTTCGTATATTCCCCTTCGGGCCTTTGCTAATGCTTCTTCATCAATGTCAGTGCCAAATAGGAAGATATCAAAGTTTTCTATATCCTTCTTTTTGTGTTCAAAATAATCTATTAATAATATGGCGACCGAATAAATTTCCTCGCCATAGGCACAACCCGCACTCCAAATACGGATAGCACGGTCATGCTGTTGCTCCTTGGTCTTGATTATTTCAGGAATAACTATTCGAGCCAAGAACTCAAACACATAGGGATCACGAAAAAAACAGCTCACTTTAATAGTTAGGTCCTGAATGAGGTGTTTATATTCTTCGGGATCTTGCTCTAAAAGATGAATGTAGGTTTGACAGTCACTTACTCCAGAAAGCACCAGGCGTTTATATACCCGCCGTTTAATTGTCCCCCGGCGATACTGAGAGAAATCACAGCCGTATTTTTGTTCCATTTTGGCCAATAATAGCTCCAGCGTTTGATCGTCAATTCCAGGCTTTTGAATATTTTCTTTCACAGTCTTCTCCAATAATTGTCCAGAATAAAAACAGCAAATGCATAAAAAATAATTGGTAATTGATGTTTTTTAGCTGCTAAATAAATATTGGTAAAAATCTGTCTCCTGTATCTATTTGCATTTGTTTCAGTGGCAATAAAACCTCGTTTAGTTCCCCTAACTAAGCAGCTTCAAAAGTCTGAATTTGTTTTATAATCTCAGGAACTTTCTCAATGAAACTGTCGATTTCTGGTCCCTTTAATTTCAACAGAGTCAATGCTTGGGGATGGATAGGGTTAGTCAAACCTGCTGCCCCGCACCCTATCCCTACCAACCGACAGATGGCATCGGCGATATGAACCATTGCCACCACAGCCGGTGCTTCTTGTCTCTGTTCAGGTGTGTGATGGTAGGCAATGGCCTCAATTAATACCTCCGGCAGATGCCATTGTTTGGCCACCATTTCCCCTACCTGAGGGTGAGTATAACCGAGTGTCTCTTTTTCAGCGTCTAAAAATGACATTTTTTCCTTTAATACCTTTCTCATTACCAGATGAAATTTATCTGCTGCTACCTGATCCAGAATAATCTTACCAACGTCATGTAAGAGCCCGGCTGTGAACACTATCTCTGGTTCTGGATATTGTTTTTCTTTAGCAATCAGTTCAGCCATAAAGGCACAGCCGAGAGCGTGTTTGAAAAATTCACCTTGTTTTAAGGAATACCCATTTATACTTGGTGTTAAAATATTTTTAAAAGAAAGAGAAAGAAGAATTCTCTTAACCGTGTTTAATCCTAACAATACAATTCCCTGGCTCAAATTAGCAACACGCTGGGCAAATCCATAATAAGGAGAATTACAAATTTTAAGGATATTGACCGTAAGGGCCTGATCTTGATAAATTTCCTTTTTAATCTCCTCAATACTAAAAGGGTCACTTTCAATGACACTCAAGACCCTCTGCATTGTTTTGGACATGGGCTTAAGTTGACTAATTTTCTGTAAAAGTAGCCTTAAAGTTACTTCTTCTTTTACAGGCGATAAAGTAGCAAGCGCAGCTTCACGTAATTTTTGACCAATAAACCTCACTTCCACGCTTCCATCTTTTATATACAAACGGAAGACACGCCCAAAGTTTCCTCCTACATCTTCTTCTAGAACAGGAATATTTTCTTGACTTAATACTTCTCTAACTTTAGCTATATTCCGCTGACCAACGTTGATACCAGTGTCTTGAACAATAGAAGCTCCACCGGCAATCTTTGCCTCTAAATGCTCCCTTGTTGCACCTTTCTTGAGCATTTCTTCAATGAGGTAGGGTATCCCGGAACGGGCATATTTTGCAGGCGCATTGGCTTCTTTGTCTTTATTACCCTCGGGTAAGACAATATGCGCCATTCCTCCTACTTGGGCAATGGGATCATAAAGGGCTACTCCGATACAGGAACCCAAGTATGTCTCTATGACTGCATTTGGCTCAGAACTTATATAAAGTTCACCTGGAGAGAGGAAAAAGGAAATTTCTCCATTCATATTATTTAAGCAACTCCAGAATTTTCTTTATTAAGGCTTCCAGGTCTAAAGGTTTGGTAAAGAATGCCTCTGGTCCGCATGCAAAGACTTTTTTTTTCTTTTCTTCACTAGGGTAAGCCGTAACTGCTATTACCTTAATATGTTTGGTTTCAGGATTGCCTTTGATATTGTTACAGACAGCAAGTCCGTCCATATCTGGCATCACAATGTCTAAGATTACCAAGTCGGGTTTTAACTCACCAATTTTATAGATGGCCTGAAAACCACCACTTACTGAATAAACTTCATACTTGTCACTCGCTGCCAAAAAGGCGACTTGAATCAACCTTACATCATCGGGATTATCATCCACAATCAATATCCTCTTTTTCCTTTTCTCTTTCAAAGAATAAAAGCCTTGTTTTTGAATAAATTTCTCCAAATCCTCACGCTGGATTTTGCGATGTCCACCTGGAGTAACAAAAGCCTTAAGTAATCCTTCATCAATCCATTTAACAATCGTTGTCCGCGTTACTCCACAAATCTTACTTGCTTCGGCAGTAGTAATAAATTTATTATTTTTTCCATTTTTCTTCTTCATGTCTTTTATATAAGAAGTTTTTTGATTTTTGTCAATTTAATCGTTTTGGAAATAAACTGCATGTTTTTTATTAAACGTGGTTTTTGTTCTCTACGCATTGCCAATAAGGTGGCATTAAAAGATTAAACGTAGATGAGGCTTTCTATAACTTTGCCGGCATAAAAAATCTGGACGACAAAATGGAGGTAGTAAAAGTAGCCCAGGAGTTCAATTATTCAGGGCAGGATTTTGAAGAAGCTTTTTTCTACCTCCTTATCACCAGAGTAGAACCTGGGCTTGCTTCCCTGGAACAGCCGGTGTTTTTATACAATTATCCTCCTGATTTTAGCGGCATGGCAAGGATTATAAATGGAAGGGCGGAAAGATTTGAACTCTATAAAAAATAACGGTATGCCTACGTGTGAAGGGGTAGCCTTGGGAGTGGACAGACTCCTGGTGCTTATTACCGGAAGGGATATAAAGGCAGTCATGCCTTTTCATACAGAGAATTTGATTTGTTTACACAGAACTTGATGTAGTTGAATTGGTTACTTCCCTTGACTTAGTTTAGGAAAAATAGCATAAATACCCCCATGAAAGTGCTATTGGTGGAAGTAAATCCCTTTTCTCCTCCTACTCTCCCTATTTCTCTTGGATATATTGCTGCCTTTTTAAAAAAACACGGTTTTCAGACTAAGATACTGACCATCTCAGAACAAACAGAATATTCGCTTAATTCTCTATCTAATTTTATCCGTGATTTTTCTCCCCAGTTAGTTGGTTTTTCTGTTTTTCAGAGGAACATTTTATATGTTTTAGGGCTGGCATCTTTTGTTAAATCTCTAAACCCTGAAATAAAAGTGGCTCTGGGTGGCCCCCAGATTACATTTATGCCTTCAGAGGCCTTAAAACAGATGCCGATGGTAGACTACCTCTGCCGGAGTGAAGGAGAATTTGCTCTTTTAAGCATTGCTCAGGCCATTGCCGGAGGCAATCCTGAAAATGGCATTCGAGGGACCACTTACCGGGTGGGAGAGGAAATTGTAGAGGGAGAACCGATAGAAGGATTTGAAGATTTAGATGAATATCCATCCCCTCATCTAATGGATGTTTTTGACTACACGTCCGTGGAAGAAGTGATCATGCTCTCTTCCAGAGGTTGCCCATACAATTGTATTTTTTGCTATACCCCTCAGGCCTTTAATCATAAAATCAGGTTTCATTCTATAGAAAGGGTGATAGAAGAAATAAAGTGGGTGATAAAAAAGGGGAAAAATTGCTTCTGGTTTGCTGATCCCAATTTTTCTTTTCGCGGTGAAAGGGTGCATCAATTATTGGATGAAATTATTCGGCAGGAATTAAAGGTAAGCATGTGGCTGGAGACAAGGGTAGACTTGATTAACGAAGACATGATTAAAAAAATGAAACGGGCAGGTGTTCACACTATTGCCTATGGCCTGGAATCGGCTTCAAAACGGATATTGAAGATAATTAAGAAAAAGACTTCTCTGGAACAATTAGAAAGGGCCATTTCCTTTGCCCAGAAATATGATATAGAAGTTGAACTCTTTTCCTTATTTGGTCTTCCGGGAGAAACTTTTGCTGAAGCGGTGCAGACATTAGAATTCGTAAAATCTCACGGTATAAAAATTCAGGGCAACTCCAATGCCCAACAAATGCAGCTTTATTTTGGCACCCCGCTTACCCGAAATTATGCTCAATATGGCATTAAACCCCTTCCTGAAAAAAGACCCGCCTACATCTCTATTGGGGATAGATACGAAACGGAAACCATGTCCAGGGAAGAAATAGAGAAGATTAAAATGCTCTGGCGTAAACACTCTTTAGATAAAGGGAGACGATTGGTTTCATGATTCAAAAGGTTTATCTAAAATTAAGTCCCGAAACGCCTTTGGAAGATATATCTCACCTTTTTCACCACCTGCGACTTTTTAGTGATATTTACGTCTTCATTGAAGATCCCTCTCAGTCATTTACCTATCTCTTTAATCTGACCAGAGAAATTTCCGCTTTTTTACAAAAATATTCCTTCTGCCGCCTTAACCTCCACCTGATTCACTCCTTCAGTCCAGAGCTAAAATCCTTTTATCTTACCCTTACCCAGTTAACCTCGACCTTCAACATAGAAGGCTATACTCATCAGGGGACACCGAGGCTTATCGTTTTCCCTATTCTACTTGGGCCATTTTCTGAACAGAAGATAACGCCCTTTCTAGAATTCTTAGAAGGGCAGTTTATGCCACCGAGTCTTTTTGTAACCGCCTCAGCTTATGCCTCTATACCCCGGTCAGTGGAACGGGTCTTTGTTCTTTCAGACTCAGACCCCATCGTTTCATTGGGCCAGCAACAGTTATTACTGGACATTTTAGAAATGGGTTATCCCAATGAAAACCTAACTTCTCCCTGTCCTTTGAATGTAGTTATAGACCCAAAGGGGAATATCTTTCCCTGTTTCCGTGCCTATCAGTTGAACATAGGCATGGTGGAACTGAAAGAAAAGGGTTTTATTAATCGGCTTTTCCCACCCGCAGAGTTATGTGCAGAGTGTAAACATAAAGCCCTGCTTTCTGCCGGGGCGGTTTTAAGTCAGGAGGACCAAGGAGAGCTTCACTTCCGGCTGGGACTTTCTTATTTTGATAAAGCAGAGATAGAGCCGGCCTTAAAACATTTTTCCCAGGCCTTAAATTTGGTTTCTCCTGATGACAGAGGCGAAATTTACTTTTACCTAGCCCTTTGTAAAGCCAATATGGGAGATTATCCAACCACTATTGCCTACTTAAAAAAGGCCAATATCTGGAACTACAATGCTTACTTTTACCTTGGTTTCGCCCATTTTCAGGAAGGGAATTATCTGGAAGCAAAAGAAGCCCTGGAAAAGGCCCTTGCCCTTGAGCCTCCACTAGAAGAAAAACTGCCCATTGCCCTTTATCTTGCCACTGTTTACAAAGAGCTGGGACAATATTCTGAAGCTATTTCTCTGCTTCAGCAGATGAGTTGGCTCACACCACAGGTCAGAGAGATATACAACTTAATGGGGACTTGTTACTATAAATCGCAAAAATATTCAGAAGCAGCTGAATGTTTTGAAAAGGCCATCTCTCTTGCCCCTGATTCAGCCATTGACTACGCCAACCTTTGTTTATCTTTGAAGGCGATGGGGAAAACCTCAGAAGCCATATCCCATTGCCAAAAGGCGTTGGCCTTAGACTCTAGTCTTGATTTTGCCCGAAAGGCATTAAAGGAACTTATTGGTTAAGCTTTTTCTTCTCCCGTTACAATGACTGTGATTTCTCCCTTTACTTCTCTTCCCTCATATGAATTCAAGACTTCCCTTGCTGTTCCCCGCGTGATTTCTTCGTGTATTTTAGT
>JAGHCL010000060.1 GCA_021160485.1 Candidatus Desulfofervidaceae bacterium | reverse complement strand
CGTTTACTATTGGACTACCACCTAGCCAAACAGGGGATTAAATCTGATCAGATTAAAGGATACGGCCAAGAAGTAAATACCCATTTAGAAGTTGGTCTAAGCATTCTTAAAGGGGAAGCTGACGTGGGGATTGGAATCCGGTATGTAGCAACACTCCTTAATCTGGAATTTATTCCTATAGGCTGGGAGCGGTTTGATCTTGTATGTCGGCAGGATGACTTTTACCGCAAACCGGTTAAAGAATTTTTTGGACTTTTAGAGCCACTAAATATTGATTTGTTTTTTTCCAAAAGGTTTCCAGGTTATGATTTTAAGGATACTGGTAAAATAATATTTGAAAGCAAACATGAGTCTTAAAACCCTTATTGTAGTTCACGATTGTCAGGAAAGGACCCAACTGAGAAAATTTCTTCAGGAGGCCAACGCTGTAGTTTTGGTTGGGGAAACGCCTTCAGGAAGGGAGGCCTTTCAGCTAATCCAAGTCTTCCCATATGAGCTTTTATTAGTAGACGTAGAACTTGATGAAATGAGTGGTTTGGATTTTGTTAAAGGGTTACTTAAAGCAGGATTTGCGCCATTAGTCATTTTCTTGGCCAAAGAAGAAAGCCATGCGGCTGAGGCCTTTAATCTAGATGCGGTTGATTACTTGGTAAAACCTATTGATAAAACAAGGCTTCTTAATGCCATTCAACGGGCAAAGCGTTGGGAGAAATTAATAAAGGAAAAGGCAGCTATGGGAGGGAAAAAAATCTCTATTCCCTCACAAGCCTTTGATGAAGCCAAATTATTTGAGGCGTTGGAAAGGAGCTGGCACCGAGATAGGTCAGAGCCACTTTCTATTCAAAAGTTGCCTGTAGAAAAAGGGGGAAGACACGTGTTAATCCCCTATTCCCAAATTATATTTGCCGAGGCATGGGGAGATTATACTTATATTTACACAGCCGAAGAAAAGTTATTTACCTCTTACAGCTTAAAGGCGTTAGAAGAGCGCTTTCAAGGCACTTCCTTTTTCCGGGTACACAGAAAATACTTAGTCAACCTAGATCAAGTAGTTGAAATAGCCACTATGCCTGGAGGTAATTTTTACCTCCGCACTAAAGGTAAACATAAGATAGAGATTCCTATCAGCCGCCGTCGTCTTAAGCAACTTAAACAAATTCTAGGCTTGTAAAAGTTTTTTACCCCTTATTTTAAACCTTTTATTTATTTTGAGACAAAGACTTGTATATTATTCTCCCCTAAAAATTGTTTTTCGTCTGCTCTTACAAGCCGTTTGTCTTTAAACATTTCCTTTCGTCTGTTTATATCTAGACATTTGTAATATACCTGGGTTAAATAGGAACACCCAAAAAATAGAGGTTTTTTAAATTCTAAAAAGGAGGGAAAACTATGGCAAGAGCAAAGAGGAAAGTGGAACCTAAAGAAACAACAGAAGCCCTTCTGGGTGAAGAGCGAGTTTTTAGACCTTTGCCTGAGGTAGTCATTGAAGCTAATGTAAGCCCAAAAGAATATCAGGAAGCAATGGAAAAGGGATTAAGAGATCCAGAAGGTTTCTGGGAAGAAGCGGCAGAAGAATTAGATTGGTTTAAAAAATGGGATAAGGTATTAGATGAAAGTGATGCTCCTTTTTACAAATGGTTTGTCGGAGCCAAGTGTAATATTGTTTACAATGCCGTAGACAGACACATCAAAACCCATCGTAAAAACAAAGTGGCCATTATCTGGCAGGGTGAACCGCCAGAACAAAAGAAAAAACTCACCTATTATGAACTTTATCGCCGCGTAAATAAATTTGCCAATGTGTTGAAATCTTTAGGTTTAAAAAAGGGTGACCGTGTAGCCATTTACATGCCCAACCTGTTAGAAACAGCCATTGCTATGTTAGGTTGTGCTAAGTTGGGTGTAATTCATACAGTTGTCTATGCTGGCTTTAGCGCCATGGCCTTACGGGAAAGGGTCAACGATGCCAAGGCTAAGGTTATTGTTACAGCTGATGGTCTTTATCGGAATGGAAAGATTATCAACCTAAAAGAGACTGTAGATGAGGCTATGATAGAGTGCCCTACAGTAGAACATGTGATTGTAGTCCAAAGAACCGGCCAGCCCATTGATATGAGTGATGGTCGTTATCTCTGGTGGCATGATTTAATGGAAGGTGTATCCGATGAGTGTGAAACAGAAGTATTGGATTCAGAGCATCCCCTTTATATTCTTTATACATCAGGGACTACAGGTAAACCTAAAGGTATCTTACACGTTCACGGCGGCTATATGGTAGGTATTCATCGGACCTTAAAATGGGTATTTGACCTTAAAGAAACAGACATCTACTGGTGTGCAGCTGATGTAGGTTGGGTGACAGGACATAGTTACATTGTGTATGGTCCCCTAATTTGTGGTGGAACAACAGTGATGTATGAAGGACATCCTCTTTATCCCAAGCCAGACAGAATGTGGCAAATTATTGATAAGTTCGGTATTAACATCCTTTATACAGCCCCAACAACCATCAGGATGCTTATGCGTTTTGGGGCAGAGTTACCCCGGCGTCATAGTCTCAAAACCCTTCGCTTACTTGGTACAGTAGGTGAGCCTATTAATCCTGAAGCTTGGGTCTGGTATTATGAAAATGTCGGCCGGGAAAGATGTCCGATTATGGATACCTGGTGGCAAACAGAAACAGGTATGTTTATGATTACTCCATTACCTGTTGCCCTCTTAAAACCCGGTTCGGCTACAAAACCCTTTCCTGGCATTCATGCCGATGTGGTAGATAAAGAAGGAAAACCGGTGCCAGCAGGAAAGGGTGGCTTCTTAGTAGTCAAACATCCTTGGCCTTCTATGTTGAGAACCTTATGGGGTGATCCCGAAAGATACAAAAAACAGTATTGGGAGGTTATCCCTGGTGTTTATACCACTGGAGATGTGGCTAGAAGAGACGAAGATGGTTACTTCTGGATCCAAGGTCGGGCAGATGATGTTATGAACATTGCTGGCCACCGGGTTGGTACAGCCGAGGTGGAAAGTGCTTTTGTTGCGCATAAAGCCGTAGCGGAAGCAGCTTGCATTGGTGTACCTGATCCGGTAAAAGGCGAAGTGGCGAAAGTATTTGTCATTTTAAAGAAAGGTTATGAACCCAGTGATGCACTGGATAAAGAACTCAGACAACATGTGAGGCATGAGCTTGGTCCCATCGTTATTATTAAATCCATCGAGTTTGTAGATAGCTTACCCAAAACTAGAAGTGGTAAAATTATGCGCCGGGTTCTGAAAGCACGGGAAATGGGCATTGATCCCGGAGACTTAACCACCTTAGCTGATTAATTTAGTGATCTTTACCTCCCCCCTTAGCTTAAGAGGGGGGAGTAAAGTTTTTAAGGAGAAAACAGATATGACAGAGCAGAAAGTAATGAATCGCTGGCTGGTTGTAGTAGGAGCAATCTTAATTCAGTTATGTCTGGGAGCAATTTATGCCTGGTCAGTATTTACCCCTTATTTAAAAGATCCCAATGGACCTTTTAAATTTACGGCTACGCAGACTCAGGCAATCTTTTCTGTAGGTCTAGCCGTATTTGCGCTGGTGATGATTTTCGCTGGGCGCCTCCAGCAGAATCTAGGTCCCCGGCCTGTATGCATGGCTGGAGGTGTCTTATTAGGTTTGGGTTATATCCTGGCCAAATTTTTAGGCCACAGCTTTATGGGGCAGGTATTCTGTATCGGTGTTATTGGTGGAGCAGGGATTGGTCTTGCTTATGTGGTACCCATTGCCGTGGGAATGAAGTGGTTTCCAGACAAGAAGGGTATGATTACCGGTTTAGCAGTGGCAGGTTTTGGTTTTGGTGCCACTATCTGGGTAAAATGGGCTGGTGCCTGGGGACACCTGATTGATAAATACGGTGTTCTTAATGTCTTTATGCTCTATGGTATCATATTTGCGGTGTGTGTTTTCTTGGGCAGTCTGGTGATGGTTAATCCGCCAGCTGGCTGGAAACCAGAAGGCTGGACTCCACCGCAGGCGGAAGGCGGCAAACGGGTATTAGGTGCGATGAGTTTTGAACCCAATGAAATGCTGCGAACATCTCAATTTTACGCCTTATGGTTAACTTTTATTTTTAGTGCCATGGCAGGCTTAATGGTTATTGGTTGCATCAAGCTATTTGGTATTGATTCTCTTCAAAAAATAGGTATGGACAAAGCCTCCGCCAGTGCCGCTGCAGGAACTGCTATGGCTTGTTTAGCCATTTTTAATGGACTGGGAAGAATTGTTTGGGGGACGGTTTCTGACAAAATTGGAAGGAAAGCGGCCATTGCTATCATGTGTACATTGCAAGGGATTATGATGTTGGTTTTTTACTTTATGGGAAACGCAGTTACCACTCTTATTATTGGTGCAATTATTATTGGTTTTAACTTTGGCGGCAATTTCGCCCTTTTCCCTACCGCAACGGCTGACTTTTTTGGTCTGGCCAATGTGGGCCCTAATTACGGCTGGGTGTTTACTGCTTACGGTGCCGCCGGTATCTTTGGCCCTATCTTAGGCGGATATGTCCGTGATCACTATCAAACTTTCCTTGGGGCCTTTATCCCGGCAGGGATTGCTTGCTTACTGGGTGCAGTTATTATGATTATGACAAAGCCACCCCATAAGGCCTAGCCCAATAATTAAAAGGCCGCTTTATGCGGCCTTTTTTAATATTTTACTTCTTTTAAAAGCAAACCCTGAGCCGGGGCATTAATGCCTGCTACCTTCCGGTCACGAGCCATTAATATTTGTTGCATATCTTGTGGGTTTCTTTTGCCCTGACCGGTTTCCACCAGCACACCCACAATATTTCGTGCCATATGTTTTAAAAAACCATTGGCTTCTATTTCTATTGTGATAAAGGGATGAGATTCTTTTACTTCAAGCCTGTATATCTGACGCACCGTGTTTTTTATGCTACTACCAGCGCCCATAAAGGACCGAAAATCATGCTTTCCTAGTAAATAATTGCCAGCTTCTTGCATAGATGGAATGTCCAGAGGCGTAATCACATGCCAGCTATATTCTTCTAAAAATGGGGAACGACATCTGGCATTTAAAATTAGATAAATATAAGTTTTACTTTTTGCTCTAAACTGTGCATCAAATGTCGGTTTGACTTCATCTGTGTATATAACAGCAATGTCTTTAGGTAAGAGACTGTTTAATCCACGCAGAAATCCTGCACATGGAATCCTGGTAGAGGTAGAGAAATTGATTACCTGCATAAGGGCATGGACACCTGCATCGGTCCTCCCCGAAGCCTTTACTTTGACAGGTTCTCTGGTCATGCGGCTAATACAGTTTTCTACAATCTCTTGAACCGTTAACGTATCTGGTTGTCTTTGCCATCCACTGTAAGCCGTACCTTTATACTGCAAAACACAGCGGATATTACGCAAGCCAGTAGTTGATGGTGGGTGAGAAGTGTTTTTCGAAGAAAGAGTATAGCTGTCTGGAAAAGGTAAGTGAAACTGAAAAAGTGAAGGTAATTTAAGCATGGCTTCAGATTTAAGGAAACACGGGAAATGTCTTTAAACCTGTTTCTTCAGGGAAGCCAAGCATTAAGTTCATATTTTGCACTGCCTGAGTTGAAGCCCCTTTGGCTAAGTTATCTATAGCAGCCATAATAATAATACGCCCTGTGCGTTCATCAACTTTTACACCCAAATGGCATTCGTTTGTCCCTCGCACATAAATGGTTTGAGGAATAGTAGAAGGAGGCAATACTTTTACAAAGGTTTTTTCTTTATAGAAAGAAGCCATTAGCTGGTAGGCTTCTTCTGTAGTGAGTGTTTTTTTCAAGTGACTATAAACAGTAGTGAACATACCCCGTGAGATAGGAATGAGATGAGGGACAAAGGTAATTTTTATTTCTTCACCTGCCAGTTTACTCAACTCCTGTTCTATTTCAGGCGTATGGCGGTGAGTACCCACCTTGTAGGCCTTCATATCTTCATTGGTTTCACAAAAGTGCGTGGCCAGTTTAGGGCCCCTGCCAGCACCACTTACGCCCGATTTGGCGTCAATCACGATAGTATGCGTATCAAGGAGGGCTTCTGTTAAAAATGGTGCCAGGGCCAAAATAGCCGTTGTCGGATAACAACCAGGATTAGCTACCAAGCGTGCCTTCTTTATTTCTTCGGCATACAGTTCAGGTAGACCATATACAGCTTCTTCCAGCCACTTGGGTGCTTTATGTGGCCCATACCAGGCGGCATAGGTATCTGCATCTTTCAATCTGAAATCAGCGCTTAAATCAATTACTTTTTTTTCTCTTTCCAATAAGGCTGGAACAATATCCATAGATACCTGATGAGGGAGGGCTGTGAAAAATAAATCTGCCTGCGTGACTACTTTTTCTAGCTCTAATGGTTGGAGAGTAAGGTCAGCATATTCTTCAAAAAAAGGAAAGAGTTCTGAAATTTTCTTCCCAGCAAACTGTCGGGAGGTGACAATACTAACTTCTATATTAGGATGAAAAAAAAGAAAACGGAGCAACTCTAGTCCCGTATAGCCGGTTGCTCCGATAATCCCTATTTTAACCAATGTTATACCCAGGCATTAACGTTTAGAGAATTGGAAACTACGTCTAGCTCCAGCCAGACCGTATTTTTTCCTTTCTTTGACCCGAGCATCACGCGTTAAGAAACCAGCCTTTTTTAATACAGGACGAAGCTCAGGATTGAATTCTACCAGGGCTTTAGCAATTCCATGCCGAATGGCTTCAGCCTGTCCACTTTTGCCACCACCTTTTACCATTGCTTTCACGTCAAACTTATTAAGCATTTGCGTTAATTCTAGAGGCTGACGGATTATCATCAGGGCCGTTTCCCTTTCAAAGTATTCTTCATAGGACTTTCTATTTACCGTGATCTTTCCCGAACCTGGAGCCAGCCATACTCTGGCAATAGCGGTTTTCCTTTTTCCTGTAGCATAAAATCTTTCTGTCATATTCTCCACCTATAACTCTAATTTTACTGGTTGTTGAGCTTTGTGAGGATGTTCAGCACCGGCATAAATTTTCAGCTTTTTCAACATTTTACGTCCCAGTCTATTTTTAGGCAACATTCTTTTTACGGCCAGTCTAACCAATTCTTCGGGCTTCTTTTCCCAAAGTTTCCGAGCAGTAAAACTTTTTAATCCTCCCATATAACCTGAGTAGCGATAATACATCTTCTGGTCCCACTTTTTGCCCGTGAGTTTAATTTTTTCAGCATTGATAACAACTATATAATCTCCTGTGTCTACATGAGGAGTATAAATAGGTTTGTGCTTTCCCATTAATCTGATAGCAATCTGACTGGCCAACCGGCCCAAGGTCTTTCCGGCAGCATCCACTACATACCAGTCTTTCTTTACATCTTCCTTTCTGAGCATAAATGTCCGCATTGTTTTCCCTCCTTACGACGGTGCGTTTTATAATATAAGAGGCATTCATTGTCAAGTTGCCCTTGCCTTTTTAAAAAAATCTTTTTACACTCAGAAAAATTTCTTAGGAGGCGGGGAAATGAAGGGACGTAGTAGGAAAATGGTTGCAGGACTGGAAAAGGCTCCCCATCGCTCGTTATTCAAGGCTATGGGCTATACAGATGAAGAATTGAGTCGACCTATTATCGGTGTGGTTAATGCAGGCAATGAGCTTATTCCTGGCCATATTCATTTGGATAAGATAACGGCGGCGGTAAAGGCAGGAATAAATATGGCCGGTGGCACCCCGATGGAATTTAGGGTCATTGGTATGTGCGATGGTATTGCCATGCACCATGAGGGGATGAAATATTCCTTGATGAGCCGGGAGATTATTGCAGATTCCATTGAAGTAATGGCCATGGGCCAGCCCTTTGACGGTTTGGTGCTGGTGACCAATTGCGATAAGATTATTCCTGGCATGTTAATGGCTGCCCTGCGTTTGAATATCCCCAGTATTATCATCAGTGGTGGGCCAATGTTAGCCGGAGTTTGGCAGGGGGAAAAGGTGGATTTAATCTCAGTTTTTGAAGGAGTGGGTGCTGTTAAGGCAGGAAAAATGACCGAAGCTGACTTGACTGAATTAGAAAATGTTGCCTGTCCTGGTTGTGGTTCGTGTGCAGGTATGTTTACGGCTAACTCTATGAATTGTTTAAGCGAGGCCATTGGACTGGCCTTGCCAGGTAATGGCACTATTCCGGCTGTGACAGCGGCAAGAATACGTCTGGCTAAAAAAGCAGGGATGCAAATTGTCCAATTGGTAGAGAAAGATCTTAAGCCTCGGGACATTGCCACACTAGAGGCCTTCAAAAATGCCATTACGGTAGATATGGCCTTAGGCTGCTCAACAAATACCATTTTACACCTCATGGCCATTGCCCACGAGGCTCAGGTCCCTATTTCTCTAACCACCTTTGATGAATTAAGTCGAAAAATACCTCACATTTGTAGTCTTCGTCCAGGAGGTCCGCACTTTTTGCAGGATTTAGACATGGCCGGAGGTATCCCGGCGGTGATGAAAGAATTGGCGAAGGCAGATTTATTAAATCTGGATACCCTGACAGTGACTGGTAAGACCTTACGTGAGAACATTGCTAATGTAGAGAAT
>JAGHCL010000192.1 GCA_021160485.1 Candidatus Desulfofervidaceae bacterium | reverse complement strand
GACAATGAGTTAGGCACTGTCCGCAGTTTATGCACAGACCTGGATGGACAACCTCACGTGGCCCTTCATCACCTCTTGTAGGTCTGATGGCACCAGTTGGACAATACTCACTGCAGTTACCACACTCTATACATTTGCTTTTGTCCACCTGGACGAAATAAATATCAGCCGGATCAACACTTTTGTCTGGGATCAATCCTAAATAATTCACACCTGCCATCTCTCGCATAGCAAACCCCTCCTTTTTATTTAGTTTAGATTTCCTTCTGCCTTAACTGGCAGAAAGATAACGCAAAAATCATTATTAATGCCCATGAGTATCCCCCCTATGCCACTACATTCAACAGAGAAAACCTATATAAAGGTAAAACTTGTGGTTGTTCTGCTGGTAAAAACCCCCTTTGAGCTAAATATTTTTTAATAAGACACACTATTTTACGTAGAGTCTTAATGACCGTGGCAGAAGGGGTTAAACCTAAAGTTGCGGCGGGTTCTACTCCTATGAAGAGGAAGTCTGAGGGGAAAAAGTTAAATGCCTCTGCTAGACTAAACATAGAAAACAATACGGGATTTTAGGTCTTTATTTGACACTTTTTATATCCTTTAGGCAAAATATTTAGCTGAAACATCCGAAAAAGATTATAGGCCAGACAGCCTATGCTAAAAAATATGGTATTTGCCTTATTTTAGCACACTTGCGGGGTTTCTTGTAGGGCAATCACAGATTTGAGGGAGTACTTTTTCCTTGACCCTAATCCTGGGTTAGGTTACAACTAAAAATATGAAAAAATTAGTTTTTATCTTTTCTTTATGTTTTCTCCTTGTTTCCTGGGCCTACGGAGAAGAGATATTTCTGTTAAAGGTAGAAGAGGTCATCTCGCCAGCAGTGGGGGAATTAATTACTATGGCAGTGGAACAGGCTGAAAAAAGTGGGGGTGAGTGTCTCGTTATTGAATTGGATACCCCTGGCGGATTGGCTGCTTCCATGCAGCAAATTGTTAAAACCATTTTAAATAGTCCTATTCCGATAGTGGTATATGTTGCGCCAAGTGGAGCAAAGGCTGCGTCAGCCGGAGCTATTATCACCCTTTCTGCTCATATTGCCGCTATGGCTTCAGGCACAAATATAGGGGCAGCACATCCGGTAAATCTTGGTGGAAAAAAGCTGTCTAAAGAGATGACTGAAAAAGTTGTGAATGACATGGTTGCTTATGTAAAAGGCATTGCTTCAAAACACAACCGTAACGCTAAAATAGCAGAAAAAATGGTACGGGAAAGCGTTTCTCTAACGGCAAAAGAAGCATTGAAGGAAAAAGTAATAGACTTGCTAGCAGATTCTTTACCGGATTTACTCCAAAAGATAGATAACCGGAAAGTTTCACTCCCCACAGGAGAAAAAATTCTTCATACAAAAACAGCCAAGATTATCGAAATTAAAGGCGATTTGCGCTATCAAATCCTACGCATTCTAAGCAATCCTAATATTGCTTACTTACTCATGATGGTTGGTCTGGCTGGCCTTTATTTTGAACTGGCAAATCCTGGTGCAATTTTTCCCGGCGTCATTGGTGCTATCTCTCTCGTATTGGCCTTTTTTGCCTTCCAGACCTTACCGGTAAATTATGCAGGTATTCTTTTAATCCTCCTGGGCATTATCTTTTTCATCCTGGAACTTAAAATTACCAGTTATGGTTTGCTGACTATAGCTGCTATTTTTTGTTATGCCTTGGGCTCTCTTATGCTCTTTCACCATGCTCCAGGTTATCTCCGTATTTCTCTGAAAGTGATGTTAACAACACTAATATCCATTTCTCTTTTCTTTATTAGTATTATGCTTTTAGTTATCAAAGCGCAAACTTCCAGAGTAAAAATAGGCAAAGAGGCTTTAATTGGTGAAGCAGGAGAAGTCATAGAAGATATCTCCCCTGGGAAGCTCGGAAAGATATTTGTTCATGGTGAATACTGGAATGCAGAAAGTGATGAAGCGATCAAAAAAGGAGAAAAAGTAAAGGTTGTTCAGGTAAATGGACTAAAAATAAAAGTCCGCAAAATATAAAGAGGAGGTTTTTATGTATACTTTAATCACAATCTTGGTGCTTACTATTCTATTTTTAGCCAGCGCTATCAGGGTGCTGGCCGAATATGAAAGAGGCGTTATTTTCAGACTGGGGCGGGTAATTGCAGCCAAAGGGCCTGGATTAATCATCCTCATTCCGGTAATAGATCGGATGGTCAAAATTAGCCTAAGGCTAGTTGCCATGGATGTTCCTCCCCAGGATGTAATTACGAAGGATAATGTTTCGGTAAAGGTAAATGCCGTTGTTTATTTTCGGGTGATAGATCCAGTAAAAGCCGTAGTAGAAGTAGAGAATTATCTTTATGCTACCTCTCAGTTAGCCCAGACCACCTTGCGGAGTGTGTGTGGAGAAGCTGAATTAGATGAACTGCTTTCTGAGCGGGAGAAAATTAACACCAAACTGCAGGATATTCTAGATAAACATACTGACCCCTGGGGCATAAAGGTAACCACAGTAGAGATAAAACACATTGATTTACCACAAGAAATGCAACGGGCAATGGCAAAACAAGCCGAGGCTGAAAGAGAGCGACGCTCTAAAATCATACACGCTGAGGGCGAACAACAGGCAGCCACCAAGTTGGCCGAAGCCGCAAAGATTATTGAACAACATCCTATTGCCCTGCAGTTGCGGTATTTACAAACCTTAAACGAAATCTCGGCCGAAAACAACTCGGTAACCGTCTTTCCCCTTCCTATTGATTTACTAAAACCTTTCTTACAAAATTCATCAAAAAAAGAAGGCCGTGAAGAATAGAACCATTCTATCAGTGTTTATCGTTTTAACATTGCTTGGTTGTGCCCCTTTAACCCTGCAGCAAAAAGAAAAAAGGTGGGGCACCCACCCACCTGTAATTAAAGCTGCATTTGCTAGTAATACAGTGCGTCCGGGCAGATTATGGCGAGTATATTTGGATGTTGAAGATATAGACGGTGATTTAGATCGATTATATGTGTTTATCTATCAAGCTGGCATTGGCATGTATCCACCTTCTGTAACTAAGCTTCCTCAAAAATTTTCACATGGATTAAAAGGATATTTCGTTTTACCGATAGAAAACTTCTGGACCTGGGGAATTAAATTAGACATGGAGATATTTTTTAAAGATAAAGCTGGACATAAAAGCAATCCGGTTTACTTTTCTGTAAAAGTAGTTTATAAAAAATCCCAGCCTGAAGAAGTACCAGAAGAACTTGATCGGTATTTGGGCACGATAGGTATAGATGTGCGTTCTCCTTTATTTGATGATGGAGGTTTTTGGGGCGGTATAAATTGGATATGGGGGAATTGAATTTTTTGTGGTTATTTATTGTTTAAAAATGTAAAAAAGAATAGAAGGGTCTGAGAGCGAAGAGATCAATTACACATTTAGCATATAAAGATTTACGCAAAAAGGAGGAGGAAGATGGCAGAAGAAGAGAAAAAAGAAACTGAGGAAGAAAAAGGGCCAGAGTTGCCTGAAAAACCTTTGGACAGAATGACCATCAAAGAATTGCGTGAAGTGGCTTTAAAAATTCCCAATGTGCAGGGCGTGCATGGTATGAATAAAGAAGAGCTAATTGCCCTGCTTAAAGATTACTTTGGCATTAAAGAAGAGAAAAAGCGAGATGTAGCTTCTATTCGGGAGTTGAAAAAGAAAATCAAAGAATTAAGAGCTAAAAGAGAAGAAGCAAGAACAAAGGGTGATAAACGGATGGTGAATATCTTACGCCGTCGTATTAGTCGACTCAAAAAGAAAACCAGACGTCTGGCTGCCTAATTTTTGTTTTGTCAAACATACTAAATAAAACAAGCCTGTCCAAGCAGTATAAAAAGGACGGGCTTGGTGTTTATTCTCAGAGATCAATGTGACTTTCTTTTTTAAAAAACGCCGTAAAAAGATTGGTCTAGCTTTAGGGGGTGGTGCCGCTAGAGGTGGGGCCCACATTGGGGTCCTTCGTGCCTTTCAGGAACTGGGAATTCCTGTAGATTATGTGGCTGGGACAAGTATCGGGGCCCTAGTAGGAGGATTTTTCGCTGCCGGGGAAATAAACAGTTTAGAAAACCTGGCTTTACATTTAGATTGGAAGGATATAATTGCTTTCTTTGATGTGGTTTTCCCCAAGGCAGGCCTCATTGACGGCAAAAAGGTCACCCAGTTGCTCCAAAAACACATTCCTCAGTCTAAAATAGAAGAGTTGTCTTTGCCTTTTGCCGCTGTTGCTACCGATATAGTCACTGGTCAAGAAGTTATATTAGATAAGGGCAATATTATTGAAGCCATAAGAGCAAGCATTTCTATCCCTGGCATCTTTACTCCTGTAAAAATTGGCGATCAAATTTTAGTAGATGGAGGTGTGGTCAATCCCGTACCTGTGAGTGTAGTTCAAAACATGGGAGCAGAAGTCGTTATCGCCGTTGACCTGAATGCAAGTCTGATTACACCTACCATGAAAAAATTTCAAAAGGAAAAGAAATCTGAAGTTGAAGTACCCTCCCCCTCTCACGGAATTAATTTAAAACAGTTAAAAGAAAAAATTAAAGACCTGGGATTTCCACAACTTAAAAAATGGGCATCCAAAGAACCCATGCCTAATATCTTTGAAATTATTCTTAGTTCTGTTTATATTATGGAACAGCAAATTACCAGATACAGATTGAGTGTAAATGAACCTGAAGTGATAATCCAACCCGATGTGGGGTATATTGGTTTTTTAGATTTCCATCGTGCTCCGGAAGCAATTGCTGAAGGATATAGAGCTGCGATGGAAAAAATAGTAAAAATAAAATCTTACGCCAGACTTTAGGGGAGTATTAAAATGGCTGAAGAAACCATTATAGATTTTCTTACCGGAAAAAGACTGCCTGATACGGATATGGAAAGGTTGAGACAACGAGTGGCTCGGTTTTTAGTAGAAGAAAAGGGATACAACAGGTCAGATATTGAGGTGAAAACAACACTTGAAACCACAGTTGACAATAAAAAGATAGTGTTTTCTATCGATTATATTATTCGTTTAGAAGGGAAAAGGCTTGTTTTAATCAACTGTTTTCCTACTGCCTTGGTCACCCGCGAAAAATTAACCCTGGCCTGTGCTCGGCTTTTAGACGACTATCAAATTCCATTTACTGTAATTACAGATGGATTTGCTACGGAGGTATTTGATACGGTTTCAGGTAAAGAACTGGCTAATGATTTAAATGCTATTCCTGACAAAAATAGTTTAATAAAAATGCTGCCACAAATTCACTTTACTTCCCTTCCAGAAGAAAGAAAAATAAAAGAAAAAAGAATTCTAGCAGCCTTTGAAATGTTAAAGTGCCCTGGAAGTTGCAAAGAATGTAGTTTTAGCACTAGCTAAACTTTTAAATTACTAAAGGCAGCGATCCAATTACCAATGTAATGGGTGATAATAATG
>JAGHCL010000171.1 GCA_021160485.1 Candidatus Desulfofervidaceae bacterium | reverse complement strand
TCTCCTCTCCTTTGGCTATCACCACCTCCCCAGTTAAATCCTTCAAATCCTGAGCCACTTTTTGACCCACCAGTAAATCACGCAGTTTTTCATCCACTACCTTTTTCAGAGTGTTAATCTCAGCATCTCTGTATTCAATTAATCTATTTATTTCTTGTCCCTCAATCCACTTACTTCTCACATCTTTTCCTTTTTCTCCTTTACGGGAAAACACCTGCGCATCGATTACAATACCCTCAATACCTGGTGGCGTTCTCAAAGAAGAATCTTTAACATCACTTGCCTTCTCACCAAAAATGGCCCGCAACAATTTTTCTTCTGGGGAGTACTGCGTTTCTCCTTTAGGTGTAATTTTACCTACAAGGATATCACCAGGTTTTACTTCAGCTCCTATACGGATAACCCCACTTTCGTCCAGGTCTTTTAATGCCTCTTCACCTACATTAGGAATATCCCGCGTAATTTCTTCAGGACCCAACTTGGTTTCCCGAGCCACAATTTCAAATTCTTCTATATGGATAGAAGTGTATACATCCTCCCTCACAAGCCTCTCGCTAATAACAATCGCATCTTCAAAATTGTAGCCTCTCCAGGGCATAAACGCTACCAAGACATTTTTACCAAGAGCTAGTTCTCCATTATCTGTAGCCGCTCCATCGGCAAGCACTTGACCTTTATAAACCCTCTCTCCAGGTCTTACTAAAGGCTTTTGGTTGAAACAGGTATTCTGGTTGCTCCGCTTGAATTTGTTTAAGGTATAAACCTTTACTAATTCCCGTAAGGGTTTATGCTCATCTTCACTAAAATAGCGCACCATAATATGAGAGGCATCTACTTCTTCTACCACACCATCACCTTCAGCTAAGATACACACCCCACAATCACGAGCAACTACCTTCTCTACTCCTGTTCCTACTAACGGCGCTTCTGTCACTAGTAAAGGCACTGCCTGTCTTTGCATGTTAGAACCCATCAAGGCACGGTTGGCATCATCATGTTCTAAAAATGGAATAAGAGAAGAAGAAACACTAACAAGCTGGTTAGGAGAAACATCCATGTATTTTACTTCCTTCGCCTCCACCATCATAAACTCACCACGCACACGTGCGGATACAATATCGTTAATAAATCTACCTTCTTCGTCTATCGGGGCATTCGCCTGGGCGATAGGGGCATCTCTTTCTTCTAGAGCCGTAAGATATTTTATTTCATTCGTTACCCGTCCGTCTTTTACCACCCGGTAAGGCGTTTCAATAAATCCAAACTCATTCACTCTGGCGTAGGTGCCAAGAGAGACAATTAGACCAATATTGGGACCTTCTGGTGTTTCAATCGGACAAATACGACCATAATGTGAAGGATGCACATCTCGAACTTCAAACCCTGCTCTTTCTCTACTTAAACCACCAGGACCCAAGGCACTTAACCGACGTTTGTGTGTAACTTCAGAAAGGGGATTAGTTTGATCCATAAATTGAGAAAGCTGACTGGTACCGAAGAATTCTCTTACCACCGCTGTAACCGGTTTGGAATTGACCAAATCATAAGGCATCAGCGTTTCTACTTCCTGTAATACCATCCTTTCCTTAATGGCCCGCTCCATCCGGACCAAACCAATCCGGTATTGATTCTCTAACAACTCACCCACTGCCCGAACACGCCGGTTGCCTAAATGGTCAATATCATCCGCCGGCCCCTGGGTTGCTTTTAACTCAAGGAGCTTTTTGACCACTTCAAGAATATCTTCTTTAAGTAAAGTGCATTGGGTAACTGGCACATCTAATCCCAATCTGATATTAAGCTTAAACCGACCTACACGAGAAAGATCATAATATTCGGGGTTAAAAAATAAGTTGTGCAAAAATTCTTTTGCTACTTCTATCGTAGGAGGACTCGTTGGACGCATCCGACGATAAATTTCAATAAGCGCTTCTTCCTGTGTTTGAATCTTGTCTTCAAGTAAAGTATCCCTCAAGGAAGTGTCATATCTATATTCATCTATAAACAAAACTTCAAATTCTGGTATCTTCTTTTCTTTAATTTTATTTATAATCTCCCCATTCAGTGCTTCATTATGGAAAGCAACAACTTCTCCTGTATGAGGGTCTTTAATATCTCTAGCCAATATTTTTTTCTGTAATTCTTCTTCGGTAAGAGGAATTTCTTTAATCCCTAGGTTTTCTAACTGTTTAAGGTGAACACGTGTGATTCTAGTGTAAGCTGGAACAAGTACTTCTCCTGTTTCAGGGTGAATTAAATCTTCATTTAACCGAGAACCCAATAAAAATTCTGGTACCAGCTCTATATAGAAGAAACCATCCCGGTAACTAACCTTTTGGGTAGGATAAAAATGATTCAAAATTTCTTCACTGGAATAACCCAGGGCTTTCAAAAATAATGTTACCGGAAATTTACGCCGTCTGTCTATACGAACAAAAAGCCGAGCTTTATTATCAAATTCAAGATCAAGCCAGGAACCACGCAGTGGAATGATACGGGCCGTGTAAAGAAGCTTGCCCCGGACATGGCGCATTTGTTTGTCTAGTTCAAAAAAGGCGCCTGGAGAACGGTGCAATTGGTTGACAATTACTCTTTCGGTGCCGTTAATGATAAAAGTGGCCCGTTCGGTCATTAAAGGAATAGTCCCAAAATAAACATCCTGCTCTTTAATATCCCTAATGCTTTTCTGTCCACTTTCCTTATCTACATCATAGACTACTAGCCTTACAGTCAACCGAACAGGGGCCTCATAGGTCATGCCCCGCTCTAGACATTCTTTTTCGTCGTATCTTGGCTCGCCAATTTCATATTTAACAAATTCTAAAGAAGCCGTGCCGGAAAAATCAGTAATAGGAAAAACTTCTTTAAAAACCGCTTGCATTCCTACATCTTCACGTTTGTCAGCCGGAACATCTTTTTGAAGAAACTGAGCGTAAGATTTCTTTTGAAGATCCAACAAATAAGGAATCTCCAAAATTTGTTTTATGCGGCCAAAACGCCGTCTTGGTCTAAAATCAGGGACTAAAACACCCATCTTAAACTCCTACTATGAATTATGTTATTTTTATAATGGGGACAAGGCAGGAGAGCGCCATTTCTTTTGGGCTATAGAGCCCTTTAAGGAGTCTGTTCCCTGCCTCCCTAATCCATGATAGGTTAGTTGGGCTTTTTAAGCCCTCGTCATCATGGAGGATTGGACGGGAG
>JAGHCL010000149.1 GCA_021160485.1 Candidatus Desulfofervidaceae bacterium | reverse complement strand
CAGGTGATGGTATTGGTCCAGAAATCATTCAGCAAGCGATAAAAATATTAAAAGTTGTTGAAAAGCGGTATAATTTAAATTTTAATTTGAAAGAAGGATTGATTGGAGGGTGTGCCATTGATAAATTTGGCAATCCTTTTCCAGAAGAGACCAAGACATTAGTCCTTTCAGCTGATGCAGTCCTTCTAGGAGCAGTAGGAGGACCGAAGTGGGATAATCTATCCTTTGAAATTCGTCCAGAACGGGCTTTATTAGGATTACGCAAATTGTTGGGTGCCTTTGCCAATTTGCGTCCTGCCAAGCTGTATGATGAATTAATTTCTGCTTCTTCCCTCAAGCCTGAGGTGGTATCAGGTGTGGATATTATGGTGGTTCGTGAATTGACCAGTGGGATTTATTTTGGCGAACCCAGGGGTATTTTTGAAGAAAACGGAGAACGGGTAGGCGTGAATACATTAAAATATCGGGAACACGAAATTCGCCGAATTGCAAAGGTAGCCTTTGAGGTTGCCCAGAAGAGGAATAAACAGGTAGTAAGTGTAGATAAAGCTAATGTCCTAGAAGCAACTGTCTTATGGCGTGAGGTTATAACTGAGGTGCATAAAGATTATCCAGACGTGATTCTTTCCCACATGTATGTAGATAACGCTGCCATGCAGATTATTCGCTGGCCCAAACAATTTGATGTAATTGTTACCACCAACATCTTTGGCGATATCTTAAGCGATGCATGTGCCATGCTAACAGGTTCTTTGGGTATGTTGCCTTCAGCCAGTATAGGTGGAGAAATTGGTCTTTATGAGCCCATTCATGGTTCAGCCCCGGATATTGCTGGACAGGATATTGCCAATCCTATCGCCACAATTAACTCGGTAGGTATGATGTTTACCTATGCCTTTAACCGACCTGACATAGAAGCAGCAATAGATGAGGCCGTTCAGAGTGTTTTACGTCAAGGTTACCGCACAAAGGATATTTGGGCAGATGGTAAGACCTTGGTGGGGACAAAAAAAATGGGCGGTTTGATTGCTGAAGCCTTAGGAAGTCTATGATTTTATCCATCGCCAGATGTGTTTTTCTAAAGGAGGAGCAATTTTTAGACAAATGAGTGCCAAAGCAATGCCAGCAATCACATCAGTAACGTGATGATACCGGCAATAAATGGTAGAGATAATAAGAAGGGTGGTGCTGATACCAAATAGAAATAACCACCCTTTTCCAAGGTAACTGGCAAAATAAGTACACATGAGGCTGATTTGTGTATGTCCGCTGGGGAAGGCATCTGTTTTGTTTTTTTCCAAAACATTCAGGCAATAAGCGAGCCATTTAGCCAAATAGGTGTTTTTATACACGGAGTGAGTAGGGTCTAGCCAGAATCTGGGCCCTAGGGCAGGAAAGAGGAGGTAACCTATATAAGACAAGTAGAAACCTAGTAAAATGGCAAAGATAAAGGAAGATAATCTTTTGTCCTTTTTTATAAAAAAAACGGTTCCTAGAATTAAAGGCATGAAGTAGTAACTCGTATAAGCGAGTTGTAACACCTCTGTTAGCCAAGGGTGGATCCATTTTTGGAGTAACAAACAGGGAGTGTTGCCACATAGGAAGGTGTCCATTTTAAAAAGAGTAGCGTCTATAAAGTGTGGGTTAACATAAGGGATTAGCTCTCCTAGACTTTCAAAAATGATAGGAATGAGAAAAACAGGATAAAAAAGGTGGACGAAGGCCTTTTTGTCATATAAATCACGAGGCATCATACTAAAGAAAATAAGCGCTATAAAAAGGGAGATATATATACTAGCCAAGTGATTTGCCCGAGGGAGCTGAGAATGGAAAAAAGAAGTTATTCCTAACAATAAAATAATAAAGACAGCGGTTAGGATGTCATAGGGCAAAATATGAGCTTTAATGCGATTTAAAAAACCTTGCCACATCTTGTAAGTCCTGTGTGATTTTACATGGAGGGAGATTGTTTAAAAAGCGCTTACCATAACTTTTGGTGTGTAGTCTGGGGTCTAAAATAGCCATTACCCCCTTGTCTTCACAATGGCGGATTAACCGTCCCAATCCCTGTTTTAAGGTAATGATAGCTTGGGGGATTTGATAGTCCCAAAAAGGATTTTTTCCCATTTGTCTTAACACCTCTGTCCTTGTTTTAACAAGAGGGTCTTCAGGAACAGCAAAAGGTAGTCTGTCTATAATAACACAACTTAACGCTTCACCAGGCACATCAATACCTTCCCAGAAACTGGCGGTAGCAAAAAGAACAGAATGGATATCCTGTTTAAACATAGCTAAGAGTTTATGTGGAGCATATTCACCTTGAATAAAGCTTTGATAAGGCATTTGGGGTGCTACTATTTGGTAGATTTCTTTCATGTTTTGAATACTGGTAAAGAGAATCAAGGCCCGTCCTTGGGAAAGTTGAATCAGCTTTAGGATTTCCTTAGCAGCAGCAGTAGGAAAAGCAGGTGTATTAGGATCAGGCATAGAAGGGGGGAGATACAGCAAGGCCTGCTTCTGATAGTCAAAAGGTGAAGGAAGGACAATACCTTCTGTGTCCTGAGGTAATCCTAATCTGGCCTTAAAAAAGGCAAAATCATCACCTGTATTCAAGGTGGCTGAGGTAAAAATGATGCTTTTCACAAAGGGATAAAGTTTTTCCTGCAAAATTAAATCCGCCCTTATTGGTGAACAGCCAATCACCACATTTCTTTTCTTCTTTTCAGCCCAATAGGCATAATCTGGTTCGGCCATTTTACAGATAAAAGAAAGTTCATTTTTAATTCGTTCTATTCGTGCCGTTAGGTTTTCTTTTATTTCTGAAGAGGTGTTTGCTTTATGAATGAATTCCTCTAAATTGTCAATGGCCCTACACACTGTTTCTCCTTGTTTTTCAAGTAAAGGAGAGGTAATAATCCGACTTAAGCTTTCTCTGCCCTTTATATGAGCAAACAGGCCAAAAAAACGTTCTGTCTTACCCTGGATGTCTTGGGTTACTTTTTTCATGCTTTCTGACAAACGACCTTCATAAAGGCGGCACACATCTTTAATTAAATCCTCAATGCGAAAATTACTTACTTGAAGTCCAAAATATTCACTTACAGTTTCTTCTAATTGGTGGGCTTCATCAAAGATGATAGCCTCATATCTGGGAATAACTTGTCCTCCTTTTTCTTTGATGGCCAAATCTGCCATGAAAAGATAGTGGTTAACAATAATTAACTGTGCCTTTTGAGCTTCTAAACGCAATCTTGTGATAAAGCAATCATGCCATAAAGGACAATTTTGTCCTAGACACTGTTCAGCACTGGCAGTGAGTTCTGTCCATCCAGGCCATTCTGGAGATAAAGGTGCGTCAGCAATATCTCCCATTTCTGTCTGCTCAAGCCAATCTTTTAGAGTTTGAAAAAGACCTTCTTGTTCTAAAAAAAGCCGTCCCTGCCGTTTTTGTTGCCATCGCCAGAGACAAATGTAATTACGACGTCCTTTCAAATAAATAGCTCGTAACTTTTTTCCCAAAATCCTTTCAATAAGGGGAATGTCTTTATAATATAGTTGGTCCTGAAGGCTTTTTGTTCCCGTAGATATTACTACCTTCTTTCCACTTAAAAAGGCTGGGATGAGATAGGCAAAGGTTTTTCCTGTTCCTGTACCTGCTTCAACAATAATTTTATGCCCTTGCAGGGCCTGACTAATACGGTTTGCCATTTCTAATTGAGCGGGACGCCATTCAAAATTAGGCAATTTTTTAGCCAGGAGACCTTGAGAACCAAAAATCTTAGAAAACATTTTTCTCTTGCTTAACGAGATTAAATAAGTTATTTAGGGGAAAACAGAGTAAGGAGGGAAAATACATGCTGGTCAAATGGTGGATGACAACAGATCTCATTACGATTACTGAGGATACTTCTCTTATGAAAGCATCACGATTAATGAAGGCGCATAATATTCGCCGTCTTCCTGTTATGCAAGATGGACGTTTAGTTGGCATTGTTACTGATAGAGATTTAAAAGAAGCTTCTCCTTCCAAAGCTACTTCCCTTGATGTTCATGAACTTTATTATTTACTTTCTGAAGTGAAAATCAAAGACATTATGACGCCAAATCCTGTTGTTGTCCACCCTGAAGATACAATAGAAAAGGCAGCCATCATTATGTTGAAAAAGAAAATTTCAGGCCTGCCGGTTATAGATGAAGATGACAACCTAGTGGGAATTATTACCGAGACAGATATCTTCAAGGCATTAGTTAGTATGAGCGGGGTTTATCTGGGTGGAGTGCAATTTGCCTTTGATTTGCCTGACAAAGCAGGGCCGTAAAAGAAGTAGAAGAAATTATTCGAAAACAAGGGGGGCAAGTGGTTAGTATCTTTACTTCGTTTGATTTGGCCCATAAAGGTTATAGGAGAGTTTTTATTCGGGTGGTCAATCTTTCTCCTGATACCAATACCCTTAAACAAGAGCTGGGAGCTAAATTTAAGCTGCTTTATGTGAAAGAAAATAGTCTAACACTCACATAATTTATGTTTTTTAGAGAAAGATTAGAAGCAAAAAGAATTTCCAATAGTTTCTTATCTTGAACCCTTATTTAAACTGGTTTAAGCTGGAAGTTATGTTAAAACGGTTTTGTTGGATTATTGTTGTTTTCTGTGTTTTATTTTTTGCCTGCAGCACCCACTCCCATTATGTCCGCTGGGTGGATGACGGCGACACGATTGTGTTAGATAATGGCCAAAAGGTGCGGTATTTGGGTATCAATGCCCCTGAAATTGCCCAGGATGATAAACCAGGGGAACCCTTTGGCAAAGAAGCTTTAAAGTATAATCTCCATTTAGTTAAAGGCAAAGAAGTGCGTTTGGAAACTGATGTAGAAAAATATGACCGCTATGGACGTTTGCTTGCCTATGTGTTTTTAAAAGACGGCACCTTTGTTAATTTAGAAATGGTCAAGGCTGGGTATGCCTATGTGCTCTTTTTAAATCCCTATTTGCACTATGCTCACAAATTGCTAGCGGCACAGCATGAGGCCATGGAGGCACGAAAAAACATATGGCAAGTGCTTTTGGAAGATACCTGTGCTTACTATTTAGGTAACAAAAAATCCCATAAATTTCACCGTCCAGACTGTAAGTATGGTAAAAAAATTTTTCCTTCTAACTTGGTTATTTTCAAAACAAAGTGGGATGCTTTTTTTCAAGGATTTAGTCCCTGTCGGAGCTGTAAACCGTGAAGAGACAATATCCAGCGCGGCCATTAGTGGGAGTAGGGGGAATTGTATTTCACAGAGACCAGGTGTTGCTTATTAAACGTAAAAATCCTCCTGGGCAGGGTATCTGGAGTATTCCTGGTGGATTGGTCAAAATTGGCGAAGCGTTGAGAGAAGCAGTAAGGCGTGAGGTAAAAGAGGAAACAAATTTGGAAGTCCGGCCAGAAGAAATCATAGAAGTGGTAGAGCGAATTCTACCTGACAACGAAGGGGAAATTGTGTATCATTATGTGATTGTTGATTTTCTTTGCGCTTTTTTAGGGGGAGAGCATAAACCCCAATCAGATGCTTCAGACCTTGTATGGCTGTCTTTTAAAAAGCTGGATACGCTAGAAATAAATGAAGAACTGAAAAATATCATAGAAAAGGCATATACATTATGGCGACAAAAAAACGACCGGTAATTGCCTTAGTGGGCCGTCCTAATGTGGGCAAATCTACTTTATTTAACCGTTTAGCCCATCGGGCTAAAGCAATTGTAGATAACATACCAGGGGTAACACGTGACCGTCTTTATGCCGACATTGACTGGGAGGGGAGACCTATTACCATTGTGGACACAGGTGGTTTTGCTCCTCCGGATGAGGAAACTCCTATCTTACCCCAGGTAGTGGCTCAATGTCAGAAGGCAATGCAAGAAGCAGATGTGATTATCTTTATGACCGATGCCAGAAGCGGCTTGATGCCGGTTGATAAAGAACTTATGCGCTACTTGCGCCAACTCCAGAAGCCTTTTTTAGTAGCCGTCAACAAAATAGATAGTGAAAAGCAAGAGGAGCTGCTTTATGATTTTTACGCCCTGGGCATAGAAAAACTATGGCCCATTTCTGCCATTCATGGACATGGTATTTATGAGCTTATGAGCGAAGTTGTTAATCTTATTCCAACAGAAGAAGCGCTAGAAACAGAAGAAAAGGTGGCTGCAAAAGCAATTAAAGTGGCCTTAGTAGGCCGTCCTAATGTAGGTAAATCTTTTCTTTTTAACCAACTTATCGGCGATGAACGAAGTGTGGTAAGTGATATCCCGGGTACGACTCGGGATACCATTGATACCCTTTTACAATTTAAAGATAAGACCTATCTCTTTATGGATACGGCTGGTTTGCGCCGTAAATCGCGAATTAAGTTTCGTTTAGAAAAATTTAGTGTCCGTCGTGCCTTACGTGCGATAGAAAATACAGATATTGCTCTGGTCATCATTGAAGCACCAGAGGGTATTACCGACCAAGATTTAAAGATTATAGGTTATACTTTGGAACATGGTAAATGTGTCCTAGTTGGTGTGAACAAGTGGGACTTAATGCCAACCTCAGCCAAGTTTGAAACGGAGTATATAGAAGCGGTTAGGTCCAGATTAAAATTTGCCCCTTTCATTCCCATTATTACCTTTTCTGCCTTGAAAAAAGAAGGTATTGAAAAACTCTTTCCTTTATTTGATACCCTTTTTCAAGAATATGTTTTTCGTGTTTCTACTGGGCGCCTGAATCGGTTTTTAGAAGATATACTGGCCAAGTATCAACCGCCATTTTATAGAAATCGTCCGGTTAAGTTTTATTATGCTGCCCAGGTTAAGGTCAAACCGCCTACATTTGTTTTTTTTACAAATTATCCTCAGGCAGTGCCAGAAAATTACAAACGGTATTTGATGAAAGGACTTCGTCAGCTTGGGTTTAGACACGTTCCTATAAGGCTTATTTTTAGAAGTAGGACAAAGCGGTGACAAATTACGAGGACAAGTTGAAGCTACAAGTGATAAATATTTGAAACGAAATTTGATAAATGCAGAATTTAAAATTTCCTTAGATGAGTTGGAGTAATTTATAATGAAACACAAATGTCAATTGGCCGCAGTCGTTTTGCTTATTTTTTTTGTCTTTATCACAGGTTGTCAGGAAAGAGTTCCTTCAAATCCTAAGGTAGCTCTTGTCTTGCCTTTAACTGGTGTCCTTGCTCCTTGGGGAAAGGCCTGTGAGCAGGCAGTACGGTTACAGTTGGAAGGAGAGAAACACTTTCAGTTGTTAGTGTTTGACAACCGAGCTGATCCTGAGGAGACAAAGCGCATTTTTACCCTTATTGTCCATAAGCCTGATATAGTAGCAGCGATTGGGCCTTTAAAATGTGTTTGTTTGCAATCGGCGTTGCCAATCATTCGGGAAGAGCCTTTACCTACTATTAGTCCGGGTTGTTTTCAAGATTTTATAAAGGAGTCAAAAGGCTGGGCAATACCACTTTTGAGTGAATTAGAAGAAATAAAGGCGATAGCCGATTTTCTGAACAAACGGCATTTATCATGGGCCCTTTTTTATGAAAATAATGGCTGGGGACAATCGCTTTCCCAACTACTGCAAAGTATGGTTAAAGCATCTCCTTCAGTCAGTTATATGCTACATACGGCCGATATTTCTACTTTACGACCGCAATTGCAGGAGGTTAAACCAAAAGCAATTGTGATTTTTCTCTCGCCGGCAAAGGCAAGCTTACTTGCCTTACAGATAAAAGAAATAGGGCTTAACTCTTACATT
>JAGHCL010000057.1 GCA_021160485.1 Candidatus Desulfofervidaceae bacterium | reverse complement strand
CCTTCAATTGGACGAAAAAAGACGCTCTATCCTGGCAGACGTTGAGAAATTGAAGGCCGAGCGGAACAAACTGTCTGAGGAAATCTCCCGTCGCAAGAAGACCAGAGAAGATGCTTCGCCAATCATTGACCAGCTAAAACAACTTTCTGAAAAAATCAAGGTCTTGGATGAAGAACTTGCCTCTACTCAAAGGTCTATTCATCAATTTCTTATCTCTTTGCCCAACATCCCTCATTCTTCTGTGCCTGTGGGGAAGGATGAAAGTGAAAATGTAGTCGTTAAATTCTGGGGAGAGAAGCCCTCTTTTTCTTTTACCCCAAAACCCCACTGGGAAATAGGGGAGACCCTTGGTATTCTGGATTTTAAAAGGGCCGCAAAGATTACAGGCTCACGTTTTGTCGTCTATAAAGGTATAGGGGCGGCTTTAGAAAGGGCTCTGATTAGCTTCATGTTAGATTTACATATCCATGAACACGGTTATACAGAAGTTTTCCCGCCTTTTATGGCCAATGAAGAAAGCCTTTTTGGCACCGGTCAGTTGCCTAAATTTAAAGAAGACTTGTTTAAGATAGAAGGAGAAAAATTTTACCTTATTCCCACTGCTGAAGTGCCTGTGACCAATTTACATCGGGATGAAGTGCTGCAAGAAGAAGATTTACCTATAAAATATGTTGCTTATTCTGCTTGTTTTCGGGCCGAGGCTGGATCTTATGGCCGGGATGTAAGAGGAATTATCAGACAGCATCAATTTAATAAAGTGGAATTGGTTAAATTCACAACGCCGGATACATCTTACGAAGAGTTGGAGTCTCTCCTTGCGGATGCCGAAGAGGTTTTAAGGAGACTTGGGCTGCATTATCGGGTGGTAAGTTTGTGTACAGGCGATTTGGGCTTTAGCGCCGCTAAAACTTATGATATAGAGGTCTGGATTCCCAGTCAGGGCACATATAGGGAAATCTCTTCCTGTAGTAATTTTGAGGCGTTCCAGGCCAGACGGGCCAATATTAGGTTTAAACGCAAGGGAGTCAAGGGAACAGAGCTGGTGCATACACTTAATGGTTCTGGCCTAGCCATTGGTCGTACCGTTGTTGCTATTTTGGAAAATTATCAGCAACCAGATGGTAGTGTAATTATCCCACCTGTGCTTCGTCCCTACCTTGGAGGTCAAGAGAAAATTCCGGTGGTTCGCTAGCCCCACCGTAAACAAAAAAGCTAGGGTTGAGACCTAAATAAATTAAAGGAGGATAGGATGAAAAGATGTATAATGGGAATTTTGTTTGCTTGTTTGTGTTTGGGAAGTATTGCCTGGGGAGAAAATAATTGTTTAACACCGACAAAGGCAGAAGGAATATTAAGGGAATTTATGCCTGCTGATTTTAAAATATTAAGCGTCAAACCTGTAAAAGACATCCCAGGATTATGCGAAGTCGCGATCAAAGCAACTCACAAACCGCCCTTTATCATCTATATGGATACCAGGGGAAAATATCTCTTTTCTGGCAATTTGTTTCGGTTAAAAGATAAAAAAAATCTTACTTCAGAAAATGCTGTATCTTACTGGCAATTAACCAAAGAGGAGATGAAAGTTTTAGATAAATGTGTCTCTTTTACTTATGGTCAGGGGAAGCAATCTGTTTTCTATATTACCAGTCCTGATTGCCCTTATTGTGCTACAGGCATGCCTGTGGTGAAAAAATGGGCGAAGGGAAAAGGGGTGAAATTGAAAGTAGTGCTTTTGCCCATTAGTTCAAAGGCAAGTGAAAAGGCAATAGCCATTTTTTGCGACAAAAAAGGGTTCTCTGGGCTAGAAACAAATTACATTTCTAAAAATCAGTGTCAGGCAGGTAAAGACAAAGTAGCGAATACCCTGAAGTCCTTACAAGAGATAGGAATAAGGGGTGCGCCTACCTTGGTCAGTGAAAGCGGGCAGGTAAAGATAGGAAATCTATCAGAAGAGGAGCTTGATCAGTTGGTAAATTAGAGTCTAAGTGTAATGAAGCGGAGAAGACATCAGAACCTATAGTTGTAGTTTAAATTTCATGTGTTACAAAAAACTTATTTTCGGTAAGTTATGAGTTGCTCTTTACAAACGCGAATTTTGGAAACAAAAAATACTTGACAAACTATGTTCATTATGTTAGAAAAAATGCGGCTTTTTAGAGAATTGTGTAAATAAATTACCTTTAAGGAGTCAACTATAAGCAATGAGTTGGGTTAAAAAGCACCCTTTTAGTAAGCAAGGCATAAAGAACCCTAACGAGTTTATGAGCTACAGCAAAGATAGCCTTTTTAAAAGGGAGACCTTGAGAGAGACGTTTTTGAAAATACTTTTTAAAGACAGAATTAAATCTAACTACTTTATGTGCTATAAGCCAGATAATTCTTCGCAGGTGTTTATTGCCTCTTTTAGAGAGCTTACTTTTCCCTTTAAACTGTCCGGATTCATAGACAGTGGGGTCAATGCCCATAAAGGCAATAAGCTTTTTAGGACTTTCAAAATAGGAAATACTTCCTATTTCGGCCAGAAACTGGATGGCTGTAACTTTGCCAATACCTTTTACAGAGGTAAGGATTTTAAGCTCATCAGCTATAAGACGTTGTGCCAATTCATAAATAATTGTATCAATTTCGTTAAGTTTTTTAGAGAAAAAGATGAGAGTAGAGATTTTTTGAGAGAGGATAAATTCTTTCGCTTTATTTTGAGGGGCGATAGAGTTTTTGGCCAGGGAGACAATCTTTTGAGCAGAGATAAGAGGTTTTCTACCTTTAGTGGGATTGAGGAAGGAATTAATTGTTTCTATGGGACAGTTTTTAATGGCATGAGAAGAGGGATAGGAGCAAAGCAGATTAAGGATAGACTTAGAGAAAGGATTTATGTGTTGTGGGAGCTCAGGGAAGGTTACGGCAAGGAGTTTTTCAATATCATTTTTAAGTTTGGCTATTTGAGAGCTTATATATTCTCTTTCTCTGGTCAACTCTTTAAGTTGTTGAGAGGGATGGGAGCGAAGTCCTTTATACAAAGGCTTGTGATAGTTAAGCAGGAAAGAGGCAATGGTGAAGGCATCCTTTTTGTCTGTTTTGGTTTTTCTGAGAGAGAGTTTAGCGTAATTAGAGATGAGGAGAGGATTAAGGAGGAGGGTTTTAAAGTTTCGGGCAGAGAGGGAGGCAAAGAGAGGGATATGGTAGAGGCCAGAGGACTCCATAGCTATAAGGATAGCATCTTTGGGATAGGGGTTAAGGGCAGAAAGGAGTTTGGAGAGGCCGCGGTTATCCATGGAAGCGGAGAAGGAAAAGAGCTTGTTAGCCGTACTATCAAGGCCGCAGGCGGTAAAGGAGTGTTTGGAAACATCAATGCCGACAAAGATGCTTTCCATGGCTTCTTTACCTCCTTTTTAATGGTTTTGGGGTTAAAAGGCAGGGGATGTGCCTCCCGTCCAATCCTCCATGATGACAAGGGCTTAAAAGGCCCAACCAACTTATCATGGATTAGGGAGGCAGGGAACAAACTCCTTATAGGGCTCTATGGCCCAGGAGAAATGGAGTTCTCCTGCCTTACCCCCATTTTATTATTTTAATAATTTTACTAAGTATAAAAATAACATAATTCATAGTAGGAGGGAGAAATGAATCCCTTAACGGATATAGAAAAAGAAATGGAGAGATTACACCAAAGGGTAAGAATATTAATGGATGCTTTTTTCCAACAGACGACTTTAATGCCTAGTCTGGCAGGGGAGCAATGGATACCGGATATGGATGTTTTTGAAACAGAGAAAGAATTGGTCGTATTGATAGACGTAGCTGGCTTAGATAAAGAAAACATCAAAGTTACTCTTGAAGGGAGCGTGTTATATGTTAAGGGCTACAGAGAAGACAGATTTCATGCCCATAACCGGAAGTATCACCAGGTAGAAATCAACTATGGCCCTTTTGAAAGGTCATATCGTTTACCATGTCCTGTAGATACAGATGAAATTTCAGCTACCTATAGAAATGGTTTTCTGGAAATCAAGTTACCTAAAAAGAAAACAACGGTGGTAAGAAAAATTAAGGGTGAGGTATAAGTGTGGTTGAAGATAGAATAGTTACTTTTTTAAAAGAGAAAGGTTCTCTTCCCCGAGAATTACCAATTTTGCCTTCTCGTGATTTGGTGCTTTTCCCCAAAATGGCTTTGCCTTTTATGGTGGCTGATAAGGCCCTTATAAAATTAGTAGATGATGCCTTAAGTGGAGATAAGATTATTGGCATTGTGGCTATGAAAAAAGGGGAGGAAGAAAAGGGAGCTCCTCCTGATAACCTTTATCGGATTGGATGTGCAGCCCAGATTCTAAAAATGGCTAAGGAACCAGAAATTGGCGTCCGTTTGATAGTCCAAGGAGTAGCAAGGATCAGGATAGTAGGCTATGTTCAGGAAGAGCCATATCTTAAGGCCGTTGTTTCTCCTCACTTTGATGAATATGAGAAAGATGTGGAATTAGATGCATTGATTACTAATGTGCGGGGGCTATTTCGCAAGGTCATAGAGCTTTCTCCTTATCTACCGTCTGAATTGGGCATTATGGCAATGAGTGTAGAAGAACCAGGCATTCTGGCAGATATGGTGGCCTCTACTTTAAATATTTCCCAAAAAGATAAACAAAAGGTCCTTGAGGCCTTTGATGTAAAAGAACGCCTGCGTGAGGTCATACGCTTTCTCAATCGTGAGATTGAAGTCTTAGAGTTGGCCAATAAGATCCAAACCCAGGTCAAAGAGGACATGGATAAGGCACAGCGAGAATATTTCTTGCGCCAGCAGTTAAAGGCCATCATGAAGGAACTGGGTGAAAAAGATGAACGTGAGGCTGAGATAGAGGAGTTGCGGAGCAGGCTTAAAAAGAAGAAATTACCAGAAGCAGCGGCTAAGGAAGCGGAACGGGAGTTGAATCGTCTGGCCCGCATGAATCCTGCTTTCCCTGAGTATGTTGTGGCCAGAACTTATTTGGACTGGGTGTTAGAATTGCCTTGGAACGAAAGCACGGAGGATAATTTAGACATTGAGAGTGCCCGAAAAACACTGGATAGAGACCATTACAATTTAGAAAAGGTGAAAAAACGAATCTTAGAGTATTTAGCTGTCAGGAAATTAAAGCCGGATGCTAAAGGTTCTATTTTATGTTTTTACGGTCCTCCAGGCACTGGAAAGACTTCTCTAGGTAAATCAATTGCTTCTGCCTTGGGGCGTAAATTTGTGCGTGTATCCCTGGGTGGAGTAAGAGACGAGGCTGAAATCCGTGGCCACCGCCGCACTTATGTTGGTGCGATGCCTGGTAAAATTATTCAAGGCATCAAAAAGGCAGGGTCAAATAATCCAGTATTTATGTTAGATGAAATTGATAAACTGGGTGCAGATTTTCGGGGGGACCCTTCAGCAGCCCTGTTGGAAGTCCTTGATCCAGAGCAGAATTATGCCTTTGTGGATCATTATCTGGGGGTAGAGTTTGATTTATCCAAAGTGATGTTTATTGCCACTGCTAATGTTTTGGACACCATTCCTGCTCCCTTAAGAGATAGAATGGAAATTCTGGAATTGCCTGGATATACTGTTCAGGAAAAGATCAAAATAGCTCAACAATACCTTATTCCCCGCCAACTAGAGGCTCATGGGATTAGCGATAAGTATCTCCAATTTGACCCTAAGGCCATAGAAAAAATCATTCTTAACTACACTCGGGAAGCGGGTTTACGTAACTTGGAACGCCAAATTGCGGCTGTTTGCCGTCAGTTAGCGGTGGAAGTAGCAGGAGGTAAAGAAAAATCCCTTCGTTTAACGGCTGAAATGGTGGAGGAATTTTTAGGCCCTCCACGCTTTTATCGCGAAATGGCAGACCGAATTTCTGAACCGGGTATAGCTACAGGGCTGGCCTGGACACCTACAGGGGGAGAGCTCATCTTTATTGAGGCCACAAAGATGAAAGGCAGAAAATCTCTTATCTTAACGGGTTCTCTGGGTGAAGTAATGAAGGAATCAGCAGAAACGGCCTTAAGTTATGTCCGCTCCAAAGCGGTTCAATATGGTATTCCAGAGGATTTCTACGAAAAACATGATGTTCATATTCATATTCCTGCTGGCGCTATTCCTAAAGACGGTCCTTCAGCGGGTGTAACTATTTGTACTGCGCTTGTGTCTTTACTTACTGAAAAACCTGTTCGCAGTGATCTAGCTATGACAGGTGAAATTACCCTGCGGGGATTGGTATTACCCGTTGGGGGGATTAAAGAAAAGGTGTTGGCCGCCCATCTGGCCGGGATAAAACATGTAGCCTTGCCTAAAAAGAATGCCAAAGATCTGGAAGAAATTCCTAAAGAAGTGAAAGAAGAAATAAAATTTGTGCTTATAGATAAAGTGGAAGAAGTGGTAAAATTTGCCTTAAAGGAGAAGGCATGAAAGAAAGCGAAGCGCTCATTGACCTTCATACTCATTCAACGGCTTCCGATGGTTCTTTTACTCCAAAGGAGCTCGTATCTCTTGCAAAGGAGGTAGGTTTAAAGGCCGTTGCCCTGACCGATCATGATACCGTAGCTGGGTTAGAGGAATTTATGCAGGCTGGAGAGAAATTAGGAATAGAAACGGTGCCAGGAGTGGAATTAAGTGCCCATTTTGAAAAAGGCACTTTGCACATTCTGGGCTATTTCCTAGATTTTAAAGACAAGTATTTGCTTACAGAATTACAGAAATTTCAAAAGGCAAGGACAGAGCGCAATCCTAAGATTGTCAAAAAACTCCAGGACTTAGGAATTCCGATTACTTATAAAGAAGTTGTAGCTGCATCAGGCGGGGGACAAGTTGGCCGGCCTCATTTTGCTAAGGTGCTCTTAGCCAAAGGGATTGTAAAGAGCTTTGATGAGGCCTTTGAACGCTTTTTGAAAAAAGGTGCACCTGCTTATGTAGAAAAAGAACGTATTTATCCCAAAGAATGTATAGAACTACTTTTACACGCAAAGGGTATTCCTGTTTTGGCCCATCCCTTTACTCTTTATTTGGATAATGAGGCATTAGAGGCCTTTGTTAAACAACTAAAAGATTGGGGGTTGGGCGGTATAGAGGTGTATTATACAGAACACACTCCTAAGCAGGTTGCTTTTTACCTGTCTTTAGCGCAAAAATACGATTTATGTATTACTGGTGGTTCAGATTTCCATGGCAAAAATAAAGAAGAAATAAAATTAGGATTTGGCTATGGGAATTTAAGGGTGCCTTATCGTATATTGGAAAAACTAAAGGAGGTTAAACATGCAAAATACGGCAGAAACAGTGCTAGCAGAAATTGAAAGGAGGGAGAAGGATTTGGTTGAATTTTATCTTTCCGCTAAAGCAACAGTAAAAAGCCCGCTCTGTATCAAGATATTTGATACCCTTGCCCAAGAGCACGAGAAACACTTGGAAAGGATAAAAGAGATAAAGAAACAGACATCTAAAGGCAAAAGCTGGTTAGTAGACAGGTGGCTTTGGGATGTGGGCCGGGGAATTCCTAACCCTTTAACTAACATGTCTGAATTTAAAGAGATACCTTTATGTAGCACTGAGGAATTAAAATGGCTAAACTTGGCTATGGAAAGAGAAGAGGCCTATTTTTCTTTTTTAGATGAACAGGCAAGGCAGGCTTTGCAACCTTTGACCAAGCGGTTTTACCTTAGTCTTGCTTATGAAAGTCGGGGGTATTATTTGCTACTTCTGGACACAAAAGATTGTGTTGCTCATCCTGATTACTGGCAGCATCCCCTGGAAGCTGTGTTTGTTGATGGTATGTAATGAAACTGTTGGCCATTTATGGAAGCCCTAGGATTCAAGGGAACTCAGAGCTACTTTTAGATAACTTTTTAGAAGGGGCAAAAGCTTCTGGTTGCCGGATAACGCGGCTTTATGTCCGTGATTTGAATATTTTCCCTTGCACAGCCTGTGGGGAATGTGAAAAGACAGGGTACTGCCCCCTGCAAGATGACATGCAGATAGTTTACCCCCTGCTATTGGACACAGATGCCCTCGTTGTGGCTACGCCTGTTTATTTTTACGGTGTGCCGGCCCAATTAAAGGCCCTAATAGATAGGTGCCAACTTATCTGGCAAAAAAATAAAAAGAAAAAGCCGCTATTTTTAAAACCAGGTTATTTAATTAGTGTGGGTGGAGCTAAAGGACAACATGCCTTTGACGGTGTAATCCTAACAATTAAATATTTTTTCCTCACCCTTGGAGTGAAATTGGAGCAAATTTTAACCTACGCAGGTGTTGATGCAGCAGGTGCCATTAAGCAACATCCCTCCGCTTTAAATGAAGTTCACACAGCAGGAGGTCGTTTATGCTCGAAGTAATTGTCATTGGATCGGGTACAGGCGTGCCTTCTTTAAAGCGGGCTTCGCCGGCCCTGGTGGTAAAAACTTATCAGACTTGTATTCTTTTAGATAGTGGTCCTGGCACTTTAAGGCAACTGTTAAAGGTAAATATACATTTTTCCAATCTAGATGTGATTCTTTATACTCATCTTCATCCTGACCACATTACAGACCTGATTCACTTCCTTTTTGCTTGCAAATATACGCCGGCTTTTACAAGAGAAAAGCCAGTGTTTATATTCGGCCCCCGCGGTTTCTTATCCTTTTATGAGCAACTTGAGAAGGCCTTTGGCCACTGGATTGCCGTGCCTGAAGATAAGGTCAGCTTGAGCGAGATTAGTTCGCCTTCTATCTGGGCCCACGAGGATGTGATTATTACCCCCTTTGCTACTTTCCACACCGAAAACAGCCAGGGATACATTTTGCAAAGTGAGGGTAAAAAAGTTGTTTATACGGGAGATACAGATTTTGACGAAAGCCTGATAAAGGTAGTGGAGAATGCCGACCTTTTAATCTGTGAGGCCTCTTTTCCTTCTAACTATAAAGTAGAAGGCCACCTTACTCCTGTTCTTGCAGGAAAATTAGCCGCCGAAGCAAAGGTAAAATCATTGCTCCTCACTCACTTTTATCCCGAATGCGAGGCCATAGATATAGTGGAAGAGTGTAGCCAGGTTTATACCGGTCCCCTTTTTCTAGCACAAGACCTCCTTTTTTTAACAGTCTAAAAATTTCCCTTTTACCCGCTGGCCAGAAGCAGAGGTTGTGGGTGAACCTCTTGATGAAATGTTCTATAGCATTAATGAGAAAACTCGCAAACATTTCTGGGGGTAATGAGGGGCAAAAATTGAGTGAAGTTTTAAGCAAAGTGTTAAAAACTCAATGTAGTATCTATGTCCGCCATTATCGGGAGAACGCTGAGTGGAAATATTGCAGAGTTCGTTAAAGGATATTTGTTAGTAACCACTAACTTGAATACCTTTTATCAAGACACTAGGTGCCCCACAGTGACCAAAAAAACGAAGGTCTTGGCCAACAGCTAGGATATTCTTAAATAATTCTAGGACATTACCTGCTACAGCGATACCTTTTACAGGAAAATTCCTTTCTCCCCTTTCTACCCAGTAACCACTTGCTCCTACCGAAAAGTCTCCAGAAATGGGGTCAGCCGTATGCATACCCAAGACATCGGTGACCACTAGGCCAGTGTGGAGTGTCTTCAAAAGCTCGCTAAAGGAGATTGCACCGGGTGCCAAATATAAATTGGTAAGTGACACTTGAGGAGGGGTTTCAAGACCTAAGCGTCCTGCATTACCTGTAGAAGATTTGCCTTCCTTAGCCGCAGTATAAGTATCGTAAAGGAAGCCTTTTAATACCCCATTCTCTACCAAAAGAGTGGTTTGTTGAGGAACTCCTTCGTCATCAAAAGGGCGGGTGGCATAACCGTCTGTATAAAGACCATCATCGTAAATAGTCACCTGAGGAGACATGACGGTTTTGTCTAAGTAAGATGCTAGAAGGGATTTTCCTTTTTGAACCTCATCGGCCCGAAAGGCCACACTCAATACATCTAGAATCTCACTCATGACCCGATTAATAAAAATAACATTAGTTTTTTGGGTAGGGATAGGCTTTGCTCCCAGCATCCCGGCTGCTATTTCAGCTGCTTCTTTACCTATTTCTTGAGGATTTAATTTATGAAAATAAGGATGAAACGCGTAATTCCATCCCATTTCTCCTTCTTCTTTTTCTTCAGCCATCACCAAGATACTACCACTATAAAGGGTGCGTTGATACGCTATATCCAGCCCGTGGTGGTTGTGCAGATATACTTCTGCTACTACATCCCGAAATTGGGATTGTCTTACCCTTTTAATACAGGGTGCGTAATTTTTAGCGGCACTTTCCATTTCTTTAGCAAATTCTATTTTGGCTGCCAGATTAATTTTTTCGGCTGCTTGATCGTAAATGGATACCTGGGGATAATCATGAATTGGAGGAGGAAAGCACAAAAAGGGGTCAGAAGAGGTGGCTAGGCCCCCGGCCTTTGCCTGTGCCACGATTTGATCAAGCGCACTCTCGCGAAAATCTGTTGTATAGCTAAATCCCAAACGCCCTTCGGTTATAATACGTAGGCTCAACCCTTTAGATTCAGCTATGTTTAGAAACTCTACCTTTCCATTTTTTACCTGAATGATAGTGCTTTTTGTTCTGATTGCGTAAATTTCAAAATTTTCAATTCCAGTAACCGCTATTTTATCTTTGCATGCTTTGATTATTGTTTTCATCTTTGAACTCCCATAACATGGCAATTTCGTCGCATAAATCTGGATACTTAGGACACCGAATACAATCTGCCCAGATTTTATGTGGTAGAGTAGATTTTTCTACCTCTACGAAGCCAAATTGGGTAAAAAACCTAGGTTGGTAAGTAAGAGTGAAGACCCGGGTAATACCAAGGGACATAGCCTCATGAAGACACGCTTGCACTAGGTGTGAACCAATCCCCCGTCCTTGGAAGGCTTCTTCCACAGCCAGAGACCGAATTTCAGCCATGTTTTCCCAACAAATGTGTAAGGCACAGATGCCTATTACCTTACCAGAGCGGCGGCATACAAAAAAATCTCGCAGGAAATCATAAATTTGGCTCAGAGGTCTTGGGAGAAGGAGCCCTTTGTCCCCATAATAAGTCAACAAATTGTAAATTGCTTTCACATCGGCCATCTTGGCCTTTTCAAAGACATAACTCATGCAGGTATTTTAATCTTGGGAATAAGAAGATGCAAGGGAATTGCAAAAATAAAAAAGCTATATAATCTTTAAAAACCAAATATCAAGCTAATCCTGCATAGAATTTTAAACGATGTTTGATCCATTTGCATAAACTTGACACTAAGATATAAATAAGCTACTTTTTAAATAAGGGCGATTAGCTCAGCAGGATAGAGCGTTGGCCTCCGGAGCCAAAGGTCAGGGGTTCGAATCCCCTATCGCCCTCCAGAAAAAGCAAATAATTAAACCAGTTAGGTTAAATGCCTAGCTGGTTTTTTGTTTTGGAGAAAATGTCGCGGATAAATATTTGTTCAGGACGGCAGATAACAGTCAATTATCAATCCTATCCTAGGAGTTTAAAATCTCTATTGGCCAACGGATTACTTTGTCCTCAGTGCGTTCTTCAAGGCCAAGCCAGGGCCAAGTATCCTCACTAACCCAGAGCAATTCGCCTTTGTCTTTTACGAAAGCAGCGTTTCCATTTTTCTTGCCAGAGTATCAGTATTCTTTATTGTTTTCAAGGAATTTTCACACAACCTGACGTATAAACGGGCTAATGTATACAAGACTAGAAGGAGATAAATCAGGTACCAAACTAGACTCATAATTATCCAGAAGAACCGTTTTTAGTTAACTTTTGTTTTTTTCTGTCTATTTCTAGTCCACTTTTTTATACTTTGGGGGAGGCTTTTATACCGTTTGGTGAGCTTTTGTTCCTTGACATTTCTTTTAAAATAGGTTTATTATCTGGCCGAAGTAAAATAGGTTGGGAAGGAGGATTTTATGAAGGTTTTAGTTGGTGGCCTAGTAGCTCTGGTGGTGGGATTAGTAGGTATTATTGTATTTTGGAAGCAATTTTTGACCCTTTTAGCAGGTGGAATTCCTTTGCTCCTTTTGCTTTTTGGCGGACTTGCAACTTACCTGGGTCTGGAAGAGCTGAAAGATAAACTAGCTTCTGGTAAAGAAACTACTCCTGGTGTGGAAGAGGATTATAAGAAAGAAATTGAAAAGTTGAAGGCTGAGCTTGAAGAATTGAAAAAAGACAAAGAAACTTCTGCATAAAAGTTGAGCGCCTGTGAAGGGCGCTTCTTTATATTTTTAGACAGAATAAAGATGAAGGAGTACTTATGGAAGAATGGGAGTATATCTTTGAAGACGATTATTTCATAGAGGGTATAAAAGATGCTTTTTTAATTGTATTTTTGCCCGGACCCAAGAATCAATTTTTTGCTTGGGGAGAAACTTCACAGGGGAGTGTTGAGTTCCCTACCGTGCAGGCACAAAAAATATTAGATAAGACCATCCAAGTTTTAGATGTCTTATGGAAGGAATATAGCCGTTTTGAACGGCCAGGTTGTGAAGTATTTATCAGAAAACCCTATAAGAGTGTCCATGTAGAAGTAAAAAAAGGCGATTTTTAATTTACAAATAAATTTAGAATGCAAAGTTCAATTTTATCCCCATACAACCAGGACTCCCAATAAATAATAAGAGGGAACTAGGTTAGAGTGATGAGGGACAATTTTTAGTTTATAACCAAAACGGCCTGTGTCTTGACAGCAGAAATTACCTTCAAAGCGATAAACTCCATCACCTTCCTGATGTATCGCTTTCATAACTACTGCTTTTCCTTGTTTTAACTTTCCAGATAGAGAAATCCGTCCGTAACAAACTTCTACCCTTACTTCTTCTGGTGTAAGTTCGCCTAATTGCACTAAGGCCTGAATTTTTAACTCTTCTCCTACCGGAATTTCAATATCTCCTGTGGGTTCTACCTGTAAAACCGATACCTTATCCCAATTTGTCATAATTTTGTTTTTCCACTGAGATAATTCATTGGCTCCTTTCAAATTGTCCAGGGATAATTTCTGCCAATAATCGAATGCAGGTAAATAAAAGTTTTGCACGTACTCTTCTAACATACGATGAGAATTAAATTTGGGACAAAGATGTCGCATAGAAAGTTTCATCTTATGCACCCATCCATGAGGTAAACCGTCTGGTCCCCGATCGTAGAAAAGAGGCACTATCTCATGTTCCAACAGGTTATACAAAGAATTGCTTTCCACTTCATCTTGATAATTTGGGTCGCTATATTCTTCTCCGAAACCTATCAACCAGCCTAACTCGGGTTTGTATGCTTCTGCCCACCAACCATCACCTGTACTCAAATGAAGGGCCCCATTTGCTATTGCTTTCATACCACTGGTGCCACAGGCTTCATTAGGCTTTCTGGGGGTATTAAGCCAAATATCGGCTCCTTCTACTAAATATCTACCTACCTCTAAATCATAATCTTCAATAAACACTAAACGATAACGGAAACGCTCATCTTTAGTAAAAGAAACGATTTGTTTTATTAAAGCTTTGGCAGGTTCATCAGCTGGATGGGCTTTTCCTGCGATGATAATTTGCACTGGCCGTGTAGGATTGTTCAGTATTTGGGCCAGGCGTTCTGGATTTCTAAAAATAAGAGTGGGCCTTTTATAAGTCACAATCCGGCGTGCCCACACGATAGTCAACGCTTCAGGATTGAGAATCCGACTCACTTTCATGATTTCACTTTGAGGTGCCCCTCTCCTGATGAGCTGTTTTTGAAGTTTCCGCCTGCAGAAGGCCACTAACCTTTCTCGCCTTCTTTCATGAGTGCCCCAGAGTTCTTCATCAGGGATTTCCATCACTCGTGACCAAACCTTTTCATTGTCTGGGTCTTCAAACCAATGAGGTCCCAAGTAACGATTATAAAGCTCTACCATTTCATGAGATATCCAGGAAGGCACATGAACACCATTGGTAATATATTTTATAGGCACATCTTCTTCAGGAATGGCTGGCCAAAGGATATGCCACAACTTTTGAGATACCCTTTTATGAAGTTTGCTTACGGCATTAATATGACCGGAAAGCTTCATGGCCAAGATGTTCATACAAAAGGGCTCATTGTGGTCGGCTGGATTTTTTCTCCCAAGTCCTAAAAGAACAGGGATAGAAATACCCAACTTAGGGGCATAATTGGCAAAATATGCTTCTACTAGATGTGGGTCAAAGATATCAATACCCGCTGGCACCGATGTATGGGTGGTAAAAACATTACTAGCCATAACGGCTAGGTGGGCGGCATCAAAGGACACATTCGTTTTTTCTCTTAGTATCCTAATCCGTTCCAGACCGGCAAAGGCTGAATGGCCTTCATTCATATGGTAAATGGTAGGGTTAATACCCAAGGCGTGAAGGGCACGCACTCCACCGATGCCCAATAAAATTTCTTGCTGTAAACGGATTTCCCTATCTGCATCATAAAGACGAAAGGTAATTGCACGAATATGAGGAGGATTTTGGGGAATATTGGCATCTAGTAAATAAAGTCTTATTCTACCAATATCTACCCGCCAAATCTGGGCATAAGCTTCTTTGCCCTTTAGGTCTACTTTGATTAGAATAGGATTCCCTTGAGCATTTTTTTCTAAACGTAAGGGCATGTGATAAAAATCATTTTCAGGATAAATCTCTTTCTGGATGCCATCAATAGTAAGTGCCTGGCGAAAATATCCATGTTGATAAAGCAATCCTATGCCAACTAAAGGTAAATTCAAATCGCTAGCTGACTTAAGCTGATCGCCAGCCAATACTCCTAATCCACCTGAATACATGGGCAGACAATCTGTTAAACCAAATTCGGCTGAGAAGTAAGCAATTAAAAAATCTTTTTCTGCTTGAAAAAAAGGCGCAAAGTAAGGGCTTTTTAAATAATTTTGAAATTCGTTATAAACGCGATGCATATAGGCAAGAAAGGCCTCATCCTGAGACAATTCCTGGATTCTTTCTCTACTCAGTTGTGAAAGCATAAGCACAGGATTGTGTCTGGTTTCCTCCCATAACCACCGGTCAAGACGCCTGAAAAGGGCAATTACTTCTGGGTTCCAAGCAAACCACAAGTTATAGGCTAATTCTTCTAAAGGCTTTAAGTTAGGAGGTAGGTGCAAAGCAACGGTAAAAATATGCAGCCCATTTATATTTCCATTCATAATCCTCTCCTTAGTCTCTTTTTACCCTCCAGGTAGTCCCTGTGGGTGTGTCTTCTAAAATAATGCCTGCCTTTAATAACTCATCACGAATGGCATCTGCTGTCGCCCAATCACGCCTCTTTCTTGCCTCGGCCCGTCGGGCAATCATGGCCTCTATTTCCTCTTTATTCAAACTGACACCCTGAGTAAGAAAGGCCTCAGGGGCACAGTGAAATAATCCCAAAATATTACCTAAACTTCTGATTTTTTGAAGAGCCCAGGCCAGTAATTCCTTTTTAAATTTTGGTTCTTCCAGATAAATATTGATGGCCTTGATGCCAGTAAATATATGGGCGATGGCTAAAGCTGTGTTGAAGTCGTCATTCATCGCTTCTTTGAATTTTGCTTCAATTTCCATGATTTGTTGATATAAAGCTTCGCCTACTAAATCTTCTGAGAGGCTTACTTCTTTTTTTATTTCGCCTATCTTTTCCTGAATACGTTTAAAGGTTAAATACACCCTTTCCAAAGCACTGGTAGCTTCTTGTAAGGCTGCATCTGAAAAATCTACCGGACTGCGGTAATGATGATTAAGGAAAAAGAGTCTAATGGCTTCGGGATGAAATTTAGCTAGCACCTCCCTGATGGTAAAAAAATTACCTAATGATTTAGACATCTTTTCCTGATTAATAGTCAAGAAACCGTGATGAATCCAGTATTTAACAAAGGGTTTTCCTGTGGCTGCTTCTGATTGAGCAATTTCATTTTCATGGTGAGGAAAGATTAAATCCTGTCCACCTCCATGAATATCAAAGGTTTCTCCTAAATATTTCATGCTCATGGCCGAACATTCCAAGTGCCAACCTGGGCGTCCTTTACCCCAGGGACTTTCCCACCACGGTTCTCCGGGTTTGGCTTTTTTCCAGAGGACAAAATCAAGTGGATGCCTTTTTTTGGTATCCACTTCAACCCGTGCCCCTGCCATCATTTCATTAAGGTTGCGGCCAGAAAGTTTGCCATAATTAGGAAACTTTTCTATGCTAAAATACACATCCCCTTCGGCTACATAACCATAGCCCTGGTTAATAATTTTTTCAACCAAAGCGATCATTTCAGAAATATGCTTTGTCGCCCTAGGCTCAATATCGGCCCTGGCTACACCCAAGGCGTCCATATCTTCATAAAAGGCTTTAATATAATATTCGGCAATTTCTTGGGGCGATTTTCCCTCTTTTTGAGCCCGACGGATAATTTTATCGTCTACGTCGGTAAAGTTACGGACAAAGGTTACATCATAACCTAGATAACGGAGATATTTTACAATGACATCAAACACAATTGCCGACCGTGCATGTCCCATGTGGCAGTAATCGTAGGCTGTAATCCCACATACATAGATACCTATTTTACCTGGATGTAAAGGGACGAAGATTTCTTTTTTTCTGGAAAGCGTATTATAAATCTGCAACGTCATTCGGATCCCCAATTCATTATGTTTAAATTGTAGTGTTTAAACCATGTTTGTCAATAAATTCAAGCCTTTACTTTCAAAGTGGGTTGCCTAAATAAAGCAAATTTAAGCCAATCAAAACCAAATTTTAACAGAGCAAGATCATCCTTTTTTATCTTCTTTACTATCTTCGACCTTATGTCAAAGCGGTTCAAAAAACTACTTTCAAAAACGAATTTCCTAAAGGCATCCAGATTATAGCAAGTCATAAAAAACATTTGCCTTTCTTTTAAACTTAATCCCCAAGGACGCAAGGTAGCCTTTAAAAATATAAGCTCCGAAAAACCTTTATTTTCTTGGTCATAGGTTTCTAATTTCTGAGCTCTAAGCCAGGTAGCTACTGTCCAGGTCTTATTTTCTTGAAAACCCAGACACTCTGGCTCTTTGATTAAAAAATAAACTTCTTTTTGAGCCTTATCTGAGAAGGCACGACCTAAAGGATAAAGGCGGCATACACTAGGACGGTCATTATAAACAATACACCCTGTGTCTTTCAAAAAAGGGCATCCGGTTTCTTCCTTTTTAAGGGCAACCATTGGAAGGCCTATTTTTTCTAAAAAAACAGTGTGAGTGTATTTTTCTAAGAATTCTTCTGAGGAAATTTCTAGTGCCCTTTTTAAGCGTAAAATATCATAGGGTGTAAGCATAACCTCTAGTTGTTGGCAACATTGGGTAAAACAAGGAAGACCTGGATGGCATTTAAACTGAAACTTATCTTTAAGACTAATAACTAGCCATTTACCGACCCTTTCCATGGAGGTTTTATTAACATTTGAAAAGAAAAAGGTCAATTGGGAAGGTGATGTCTTATAATTCCTGTAAGAAGAGGGTGGCCTGAATTATGAGTTGTTTCATAAAGAAGAGTATAAGCTTAAATTATAGTTAACCGCATAATTCT
>JAGHCL010000093.1 GCA_021160485.1 Candidatus Desulfofervidaceae bacterium | reverse complement strand
ATAAATAATTTCATTGTTTATGAAGTAAATAATAGCGAAAATCGTTTTGAGGTGATGGTCAACGAGTGTAAAGATGTAAAAAATAAAATCTTTCCTGACCTCCTTTTGGATTGTAACCTTTGTCCTGTTAAAAGAAATAGTGAGGCTGTTTCTTCCTTACAATATCCAAACGTCTGCCCCTATGCCTATATAGATGATCAATATCTTTTCCATTACTGTTTGCCGATTATGATGGGAGGACATGTGGGGGCAGTATTAAAAATTGTTGCCAAAAGAGAACAGTCCAAGCAGATACTAGCTCAGGTACCTTTTTTGAAAAAATATCTGGAAGAAATAGCACCAATTCTGGAAGCGAAACGTTCACTTATTTTGGCCAAGCAACAGGCATTACGTGATCCTTTGACCGGCCTTTACAATCGTCGCTTTATGGAAGAATACATCAACAAATGGGAGCCACTGCTCAAAAGACAGGAGGGTAAATGTACCCTGTTAATGCTGGACTTGGACCATTTTAAACATGTTAATGATAAGTACGGTCACCAGACAGGAGATTTGGTATTGAAGAAAATGGCTAAACTATTTATGGAGAATTTAAGGGCTTCTGATGTAATATTCCGCTACGGAGGAGAGGAATTTCTGATAATTTTGCCTGATACGAGCAAAAAAGATGGCGTGTTTGTAGGGGAACAGCTCCGCCAGGCGGTAGAAATTGCCAGTTTTGAGAGTCTGGACGGAGAGACAGTGAAAATTACTGTAAGTGTTGGAGTCGCAGCCTATCCTGAAGATGGCCGAAGCTTATGGGATGTGATTAAAATGGCTGATACAGCCCTTTATATGGCCAAGACAGGGGGAAGAAATAAAGTGGTGCCATATCAAAAAGATATGAAAGTAAACATAGAGGAGCAAGAATGAGCACAGCCTGTATTCCTATTGAAAAGGCCAAACCCGGTATGAAGCTGGCTGAAGATGTTTCTTCCTCAGCAGGCGTAGTTCTTTGCCGCAGGGGAACGATGTTGAGCGAGTCTATGATTGAAAGATTACAAAATTCTGGAATTGAGAAGATAGTCATAGAAGAAGTAATGTCTACTGAACAGGCGCAAAGATTGCTAAAAGAAAAAAAGGAATTATTACATAAAGCCTTCGCGAAAGCCGTATCTCCTTGTATGCGGATGTTAAAACAAGTATTTACATCTTTCTGGGAAGAAAAGTATTCCGTGCCTTCTTTTTCAACCGAGGAATCAGGAGGTGCAGTTAATGAAAATGCAGCATGGTAATCCATTAACTCCTGATGTTTTGAAAGAGAAGGTGCTTGAAAGACTGCCCACCTTTCCTAGGGTAGTTCAAGAGGCTTGGAAGTTAATGCAGAGGCCTAATGTTTCTCCTGAGGCCATTAGTGAAGTGATTGGCAAAGACATAGCTTTGACAGCCAAAGTCTTGAAATTAGTTAATTCACCTTTTTATGGTTTCCCTAATCGGATAGCTTCTTTGAAACACGCTATTATACTTTTGGGTTTAAATACAATTCGGGGGCTATTAATCAGCACTGTTGTCTTCGGCGAGATTACTCCTCCTTTAATGGAAATATGGGAGCATGCCTGTGAATGTGCCACTACTGCTGGGATTATTGCCAGGCGTTTGGGAAGTAAGGCCTCGGATGAAATGACAGTAGCGGGTTTATTACATGACATGAGTAAAGCCTTTCTCAAAGTTTATTTTCCGGATTTAGATGCACAGATAGAAGCAGTTAAAAAGAGAAATAAATGCGTTGATTTATCAGCTGAAAGGGAAATTTTGGGTCTTGGGCACGATGTGATCAACCTTTGGATGGCTGAGAAGTGGCATTTTCCTGCTTCATTAAAAGAGGCTCTGGCCTATCACCATCAGGTTGGCAAGGCCAAAGAACATCCGCAATTTGCTGCAGTAGTTAACTTGGCCGATGTGCTTATTCATATTTACCGTTTAAAACCTGGAAAGGAGTTAATTCCTGAGATAGATGCGGAGACCTGCAGGATTTTAAATCTTTCGCCTGAGTTTTTGCTAGAGGTCATAAAAGAGATGGACAAATCTTTATATGCTTCTGATTGGGGTGAGCTTTGATGGTGGAAACAAAGGGAATTTCTCTGCTTGTCTTTCCTCAAGAACAGGATCTTTTTAAAAAGACCCTGAGGAAAACAGGATATAAACTATATTTTTACACCGAAGGTAAACATTTTTTAGAAGAACTGTGTTCTCAGCCACCTGCTGCCGTGATTTTAGATTTAGACGCTTCTTTTTTTGTTCCTCCCATACAAATTATTCAAACGTTTAAGACGAGTAATGTTTTCTTAGAAGTGCCAATTATTGCTATTTGTACTTTAGATGCCTTACAAAAGATTGAACTGAATAAAATGCTTATAGACGATTTTATTTTACGTCCTTTAAGAGAAGTTGAGTTGATTAAACGGTTTGAATTGGTTAAATTACGAGCTTCTTACACTTTGGACGCCAATCCCTTGACCAAATTACCTGGTAACACGACGATCATTTCCAAAATTCAATTATTAATTGAACAAAATAAAGATTTTGCCCTGGGGTATGTAGATTTAAATCATTTTAAGGCGTATAATGATAAATACGGTTTTTCCCGTGGCGATGAAGTTATAAAAATGTTGGCACGGGTGTTGACTAATGTAGTTTATAGCTTACCAGAGGAAGGCTTTGTCGGTCATATTGGAGGAGATGATTTTGTTTTTATTGTTCCTCCAGAAGAAGCTGAAAATATAGCCAAACAAATTATTGCTTATTTTGATGAGATTGTTCCTTCTTTCTATGACTCAGAAGACAGAAAAAGAGGCAAAATCATTTCTAAAAACAGACAAGGTAAGATAGGAGAATTTCCTATTATGACCGTAGCCATAGCTATCGTGCGTAATTGGAAGGGTTATCGACTTGAACATTATGGTCAGGCAATTAAAATAGTAACAGAGTTAAAAAAAATCGCCAAGGCAGACAGAAGCAAAAGTACTTATGTGATAGAAAGGCGTTCTTTGCCAGAATAATTCTAATGATGGATTATGGGTATGCGTGATAACTGATATAAAAGCTATCATATATGATGTGCTTTACTGATTACACATTACAGCTCACACATTAACGGATATACTCATTATATGTCCATATTGAAACAATTGGTCATAGTTCCTAGGCTGCTAGATGTCTTTTTCCCCTGCCTTTGTGCTGGATGCGGAACACCTGTGGAAGCGAGTAGGCTCTTTTGCGCCGAATGTGAAGCTGATTTGGCTATGGTAACAGCGCCTTTTTGTCAAATCTGTGGCTGTCCTTTTACTTCTCCCCAGGGAAATGAGCATATTTGTGGTGAGTGTCTTCAACAACCTCCTTTTTTCAAGGCGGCTCGGTCTGTATTTATTTATAAAGAACCTATAAAGAGAGCCATTATCCAGTTTAAATTCTTGGGTTGCACTGCTTTAGCGGAATTATTTGCCAAGGTAATAATTACCAATTTGGATGGATTTATAAAGCAGATTGCACCAGATATAGTTATTCCTGTCCCTTTACACCTCTCCCGTTTAAGAGAAAGAGGATATAATCAATGTTTATTGTTAGCTAAGCGTATAGCTCGGATTTTAGGAATTCCCTGTAAAAAAAGGACCTTGCAGAAGGTCAAGCCGACTATGTCTCAAGTGGGACTTTCACTTTCTCAGAGACGCTTCAACGTTAAGGGAAGTTTCACCGTAGTTGATCCAGATGCCGTCCAGGGAAGACGGATTTTACTAATAGATGATGTTTTTACCACTGGAAGCACGGTTAATGAGTGTGCAAAGGTGTTGGTAAAAGCAGGTGCAGATGGAGTTTGGGTAATCACACTGGCGAGGACGAATAATGTCATATAAAGTGGGTATCGTTCAATTTGCTATCCAACCAGGGAAAGTAGAAGAAAACATAAAGCATGTTTTCCATATAATTGAGAATTTGCTACAAAAGAAAACCCGTCTAATTGTCTTACCTGAATTGTGGGCAACAGGTTTTGATTACATAAAATTAAAAGAACTAGCTCAAGCTACCCCTTTAATTTTGGTTAGATTGCAACGGATTCTTCCAAAAGATGTAATTGTTATAGGTAGTTTGCCCCAAATAAAGGCAGATAAAGTTTATAACACAGCTTTTATAACCGATAAAAAGGGGATATTGGTGCAGTATCATAAAATCCATTTATTTACTCCTACTGGTGAAGATAAATATTTTACTTCAGGAAAAGAGCCGGTTGTCATTTCTTCCCCTTTAGGTAAAATAGGATTGCTTGTTTGCTATGACCTGCGGTTTCCTGAACTTGCTAGGTTATTGACGTTAAGGGGAGCAGAGGTATTAGTTATTTGTGCTGCTTGGCCTCAAGCACGCATAGAGCACTGGCGTATTTTGCTCCGAGCTAGGGCGATTGAAAATCAGGTGTTTGTCATTGCCGCTAATGCTTCAGGTTCCCAGAATAATTTAAAAATGGGAGGGCATTCAGCAGTTATTTCTCCTTATGGGGAATTTTTAGCTGAAGCAGGAGAAGAAGAGGCGATATTACAGGCGGAGGTAGATTTAGACAAGGTTTATATTTTCAGGCAAGAGTTGTCCTGTTTGCAAGACAGACAGCCTGAGGTGTATCATGGCAACAGATAAAATAGTTTCCTGGGAAGTCCTTAAAAAAGAGGTTAGAGACTGGCAGCAGCGGGGGTTAAGGATAGTTTTTACCAATGGGTGTTTTGATATTCTTCACGTGGGTCATGTGCGTTATTTAAAAGATGCCAAGGCCTGTGGTGATAAGCTGATTGTAGCGATAAACAGTGATGCGTCTGTTAAAAAAATTAAAGGAGAGAGGCGTCCGATTGTGCCGCAAGCAGAAAGGGCTGAGGTAGTTGCTGCCTTGGAGTTTGTAGATAAAGTAGTTATTTTTGATGAACTTACACCTCTTGATCTGATTACCTTTTTACAGCCAGATATTTTGGTTAAGGGTGCAGATTGGCCTGAAGAAAAAATTGTAGGTAGAGAAATAGTTTTAGAAAGAGGGGGGAAGGTAAAAAGAATTCCTCTGGCTGAGGGTGTTTCTACCTCAAAGATTATTAAGAGAATTCTGGCTAGATACAAGACTAAAACAGAGTAGAATAGTCCAAATCACACTTTGTTTTTATTAGGAGGTTTCAAAATGTGGGAAACACATCTTGTTTTTTTTCTTCTTTTGTTTTGCCTTATTTAACATTTCTTCGGCCAGCTTATAAACCATTTCTTTTTCTATGCCGTTTGTTGGGAAGCATGCCCCTCCAATACTTATTGAAAGAGTTTTTTGAGGTTCTTCTTTAAAAACATAATTATTGATATGGTTTAATAATCTTTCAGCCATGATATATGCACCATCCAAGTCTGAAGCAAGGAGAATAATGCCAAACCGATAATATCCGTTTAATCGACCGACTACATCTGTATCCCGGATATTTTTCGTAATTAAATGCATTAACTCTCTCAATGTCTGTTTACTTTGCAATTTGATATTAGGCTCTAACATCACCAGTGAAACAAAGTTTCGGTAGCGAAAACTTCTTCTAATCTCCCAGTTTAAAAAGAAATCAAACACAGAATGACGAAATGCTCCTGTTTCCTCATCAAATAGACTATTTTTAAAGAGCATGTTTCCCCTCATAGTTAGCTTTTTTTATTTATCCCTTTATTTTGGTTTCTTCTTTCCATAAAAGATAAAACACGCTTTTTTTATGCTATTCTCAAATTTTTTATCTTATAGAGCAATGCCTTATAGCTTATCCTTAAAACCCTAGCTGCCTCTTTTTTGTTCCATTTTACCTTTTCTAACACCTCTTCAATTGCCTGTCTTTCTGCTTCTCTGGCCGCTATCCTAGCAATCTTTTTAAGGTTATATTCATTATTTGTTGTCTCAAGTTTAACTTCAAATTTCACCTGCGGTGGTTTTAGATCTTCCCCTAATGCCTTTTCCAACTCTTGAACTACCAGTTTTTCTCCTAATACAACCAGACGTTTGATTGCATTTTCTAGCTCTCTTATATTTCCAGGCCAATGGTATTGGGTTAAAAGATCCATACAGTGCTGCGAAATCTTCCTTTTGCTTCGGTTATATTCCTTGCAAAACTTCTTTTGAAAAAAGCGAACCCAAAAGGGAATTTCTTCCTGCTTTTGACGAAGAGGAGGGAGTTTTATGTTAATGACGTTAATTCGAAAATAAAGGTCTTCACGGAACTTTCCTTCTTTCATTACTAATTCAAGGTTACGATTTGTGGCCGAGACAAAACGAACATCAGCTTTAATATCCCGATACCCCCCTAAACGCGAAAATTCTCCTTCTTGAATAAGCCGCAGCAGTTTCCCTTGAGTGGTCAAAGGAATATCCCCTATTTCATCTAGAAATAGAGTTCCATGATTAGCAAATTCTACCCGGCCTGGCTTACTTTGATAGGCCCCAGTAAAGGCCCCTTTTTCATAACCGAAGAGTTCGTTTTCCAAAAGTTCCGCCGGAGTATTAATACAAGAGACAGTAACAAAAGGTTTTTGGGCCCGAGCCGAGAGCTTATGAATAGCCTTGGCGATAAGACTTTTCCCGGTGCCGCTTTCACCTGTGATTAAGATTGGCATGTTGGTAGGAGCTACTTCTTTAATCAAGGTGCCTATACGTCGCATGCTTTCGCTATGGTTAAAGAGACAATCAAAGGTTATACCATCAACAATCTCAAGATTTTTCATAAAGATGATATCTCCTGTATTTGTTATTCCAAGTGCATATTTTTAAAAAACAGAATAATTAAAGAAAAAATCACTTTCTTTGTCAAGAAAAAAATATTCCCTATGTAAAGAGTGAGAAGTTTACAAATTTATGTTTGAGGTAAGAGCTAACAATTTCAAGTATCAAACGGTGATTTATTGCTTCTTGTCAACACATTTAGTCTAAGACGTTTTTATGCCAATTTTTTGCCATAGCGCAAAAATGCGCTCAAAAACTGGATACCAGCGGGAGAACTCAAGGAAATTCCCTTTTATTACTTTTAATTTACCCTGTGAAACTGCAGCAAATGGGTCTATTTTGCCTTTAAAAACATGCTGCCAGATGTTATGTTCAGCTGAAATGACGAAATCCGCTTCAGTTTCACTTTCGCTAAAGGCCGTAATCTTTCCTCTTTGGTAATGAAGGCAAAAAGTCTTTTTATTTGTGGTATCTTGAAGGCAAAATTTACCTGAAAGTTGAAATTTTTCCCCAAATTCTTGGATTTCTCTGTCACTATTTACTAAATTTATTAAAGCTTTTAAGTGCTCATGGGAAAAAGGGGCATATTTCTCACTCGCCAAAAGGCCAATTGCCTTTTCTGCAGGCGGTTTGGGGAAACGAAAGGTAAGATTTAATTTAGCCTGAGTTTCCAACAGTTCTATCAGGGAAAAAACCTTTCGGAAATCATTACCCATGGCAACTACACCGTGGTTTTTAAGGACAACAATATGATTAAGCTTTAAAGCCTCTATTACTGGCGCCAAATCAACCACTGTTGGCGTATATTGAGGGACAACTGGCACTTTACCCAAACAAAATCTCTCTTCAAAACTAACTTGAGTAAGGCTGCTAAAATGATGAAAAAAATAAACCGTATAAGGAGAATGAGCATGCAAGACAATCGTTTCTTCAGGAAAATTGCGGTAGATAGAAAGGTGGAGACCTGTTTCAGATGTAGGTGCTTTTTTGCCCTCTACTACCTGCCCTTCAAGGTCAACAAGAACAATGTCATCTTCGGTTAAATACCCTAAATAGGAACCATGGGCAGTCATGAGAATATGGTCTTTCTGAACGCGCCAGGAAATATTACCCGAACTGCCAGAAAGCAAACCCTGACGGTGAAGTTCCTTCCCCCAAAAAATAATTTCTGCCTTTTCTTTTTCATAACCCATCTTCAGTTTCTCCAAAAATTAAATTGTTGACAACATGAGGTTTTGTATCACGGCTTACTGATAATCTGCAATTTCACCCGAGCTGTGCCTTTATCTATCATATCAATTTTCTTAGCCGCAGCATAAGAAAGGTCAATAATTCTGTTTTTTACAAAGGGTCCTCTATCGTTTATGCGGACGACTACGCTTTTGCCGTTTTCTAGATTGATTACCCGCACATAAGTGCCTAAAGGTAGGGTTTTGTGGGCTGCTGTATAGTCATACATGTTATAGATTTCTCCACTGGCTGTGCGCCGGCCATGAAAACCAGGCCCATACCAGGAGGCTACTCCTTCCATTTCGCTCTCTGGCAAAGGCGCAGTGATAATATTCCATGTAGTTTTACCAGTAATCTCTACTGTTTTTACCGCTACTTTCCCTGCTACTTTAACTGGGAAGGTAGCCACCTTGACAACCGTGCAACTTGACAATACAAAGACTAATCCCCATAGAAGAATAAGACGCACGATGCTATTAGAAAGGATTAAAATGATTTTGTCAATATTATTGGTATTGGTCTTCAGCCTGGGCTGGGTAACGCCCCTGTCTGCTACCCAACCGGCTTATGGTGATGCTATCGTGGTAGGTTCTATTGGTGAGGCAAGTAATCTAATTCCGATCCTCGCTTCTGATAGCGCTTCTCATGAAATTGCCGGATTGGTATATAATGGTTTGCTCAAATACGACAAAGATTTAAGACTTACCGGTGACCTTGCCAAATCCTGGGAAATTTCACCCGATGGACTTGTCATTACCTTCCACTTACGTCAGGGAGTGAAATGGCATGATGGACAGCCGCTAACGGCTCAGGATGTCCTTTTTACCTATAAGCTCATGGTTGATCCTCATACTCCCACTCCTTATGCGGCTGATTTTATGGAGGTGGAAAAGGCTGAGGCCCCTGATGATTATACCTTCCGAGTTTATTATAAACATCCATTTGCACCAGGCCTTGCTAGTTGGACCCTGTCCATTTTACCCAGACACCTACTTGTAGGAAAGGATATCACTCAAAGCCCCCTTATTCGCCATCCAGTTGGCACCGGTCCGTATCGGTTTAAGGAGTGGATAAGCGGACAAAAAATCATTCTGGAATATAACCCTGAGTATTTTGAAGGTAGACCCTATATAAACTGGTATATAACCCGGGTTATTCCAGATACAGCGACGATGTTTTTAGAACTGAAGGCAGGTGGAATAGATTACATGGGACTTACCCCGATGCAATTTAAACGACAAACAAATACGGCCTGGTTTAAACAAAATTTTAAAAAATATCGTTATCTTGCATCCAGTTATACCTATTTAGGTTATAATTTGCGCTGTCCGTTATTTAGAGATAAACGGGTAAGACAGGCCATCTCCTATGCGATTGATAAAAAAGAAATTGTGAATGGCATCCTTTTGGGACTTGGAACAATTGCTACCGGACCATACAAACCAGGAATGTGGGCATATAATCCCCATGTGAAGCACTACCCTTATGACCCCGAAAGGGCAAAAAAATTGCTGGCAGAAGCTGGCTGGCGGGATACAGATGGCGATGGTATTCTGGATAAAGATGGAAAGCCTTTTGTTTTTACGATTGTTACCAATCAGGGTAATTTGATGCGCCTTAATACCGCGCAAATTATTCAATACCGCCTGGCCCAGCTAGGGATTAAGGTGAAAATTCGGGTGATTGAATGGGCTGCTTTTATAAAGGAATTCATTGATAAACGACGCTTTGAGGCAACCATTCTGGGATGGACCATCCCGCCAGAGCCGGACTTATACGATGTCTGGCATTCTTCTAAAGATGTGTCAGGGGGGTTAAATTTTATCGGATACCGCAATACCGAAGTAGATAAACTTATTGAAGAGGCAAGATATACTTTTGACCTGGAAAAGAGAAAAAAATGTTATTATCGTATCCAGGAAATTTTGGCTGAGGAACAGCCTTACACCTTTCTGTATATTCCCGAGGCCTTGCCCATTGTTCATACCCGTTTCCATGGTATAAAACCTGCACCGGCAGGTATAAGTTATAACTTTATAAAATGGTATGTGCCAGCAGGGATGCAAAAATATAGCGTTGTTCCATAATGCAAAATGCAATACTTATTGCTAATCGCAACCAGCGAAAAAGTTGTGAACAGGGCTTGCTTTTAAGAAAATTAAGGCCTATACTGGCCTTTTACGAATTGGCATACAAATTGCTTTTAAACAAAAAATCAAAAGGAGGGGAGATTTATGGCAGAGAAAAGCAGTTGTGAAACCTGTGGAAGCAAGGGTGTATGTGGCATAGACGAAGAGAAGATGTTAAAACCTGTCCTTTCCCGTATTAAACATAAATTGATGGTCATGAGCGGGAAAGGTGGAGTAGGAAAAAGTACAGTTGCTACCTGTCTGGCCATTACTTTGGCTCAGAAAGGATACAAGGTGGGACTTCTGGATGTAGATTTACATGGACCAAGTGTGCCCCATCTGTTAAATTTGACTGGTCTCTTAGATATTTCACCTGATCAGCAGAAAATTTTGCCCAAAAAGGTTACGCCCAATCTGGAGGTGGTTTCTATTGAATGTTTGATGGCAGATAAGGATCAGGCAGTCATCTGGAGAGGTCCACTTAAACACTCTGCCATCAGGCAGTTTTTAGCTGATGTGGAATGGCGGGATTTGGATTATCTCGTGGTTGATTCACCTCCTGGCACAGGGGATGAGCCTTTATCTGTGGCACACTTAATACCTGATGCTAAGGCGGTTATTGTGACTACGCCCCAAGAGGTTTCCCTGGCTGATGTGCGAAAGTCCATTGAGTTCTGCCGCCAAGTCCAGATGGAGATTGTGGGTTTAGTAGAAAATATGAGTGGTTTTATCTGCCCTCACTGCGGCAAAGAAGTAGATATTTTCAAAACCGGCGGAGGAGAAAAGACAGCCCATGAAAAGCATATAGAATTTTTGGGCAAGTTACCCCTTGATTTAAGTGTAGTGGAGGCAGGGGATCAGGGTAAGTTGGTAGAATACATGCAGGACCAAGAAAGACCCTATGTTAAGACCTTTAGTGCAATTGCTGACAAGTTGGTAGAACAGGTGAAGCGGATGAAAGTGGAGCCTATGCCCCTTTCTGAAATTCGGGCCAAGAAGGAATATAAAATAGCTATTCCTTTAAAAGAAGGGAGACCGGCTCATTTTCTGACTGAATGTGATGAACTGGCGATGGTGCATGTGAAAGACGGAGAAATTAAAAAGGTAGAACGGATGCGGCCAGCCGAAAAAGGCACAGGGGTGGTGCCTATGGCTCTTGTTCACTTGGGGGCAGATGTGGTCATGACAAAATGTATGAAAGAAAAGGCCAAGTATATTTTTCACAAAAATAAAGTAGGTATAGTGTTGGATATTCCGGATTTGACACCTGAAGAATTGGCACAAAAATTTATTGCTGGTGAGCTAGGAGGGGAATAAGATGAGAATAGCGATTCCAGCTTACCAAGGACAACTTTGCCCCCATTTCGGCCATGCTCCTGAATTTGCCATTATAGATGTAATTAATGGAGAAGTGACAGCTATCAATTATCTTGCACCCCCACCGCATGAGCCTGGGGTATTACCTGCGTGGATGAATGAGCTTGATGTAGATGTGATTATTTGTGGTGGAATGGGTATGCGTGCCCAGCAGTTTTTTAATCAATATGGAATTCAGGTAGTGGTAGGAGCTCCGGTGATGCCTGTAGAAGAAGTGGTTAAACAGTATCTGGCTGGCACATTAGAAACAGGCGAAAATATTTGTGATCATTAAGGAAAGAGGAGGAGGTTTGGTTATGTCTTTTATCCCCAAAAATGACAAGAATTGTTGCACAGGGTGTGGTGAATGTGTAGAGATTTGTCCGCAGGATGTATGGGAAATTATAGACGATAAAGCAGAACCTGTGAGGGCAGAAGACTGTGTGGGTTGTATGAGTTGCGTGGAAGTTTGTCCTAATGGTTGTATTACTATAGAAGAAGAGTGAGGCTTTGGTCAGGAGCCTGTTGTTAGAAGCAACAGGTTCCTGAATTCACATTAACTAGGAGAAGGCATAATAAAAAAAGGAGAAATAAATGCCAAACGGAAAAGGTGGCGGCGGTCAAGGTAGAGGTGGTAGAGGGCAGGGTAGAGGTAGTGGCCGAGGACAGGGTGGTATGGGTAGAGGTGGTCGCGGCGGTATGGGCCCTGGTGGTTTTTGTGTTTGCCCCAATTGTGGCGCAAAAGTGCCTCACCAACCTGGAGTACCCTGCACGCAAATGAAATGCCCTAATTGTGGCACCCAGATGATAAGAGGATAAATAAAAAAGTATAGATGGGTGAAAGCGTTAATACATAGAAGCGAAAAAGGGCAAATGGGCAGATAGAGAAGATGAAAAAGAGCGCATCAACACATTTACACATTAACGCATAGAGTGTCTACGCATAACCGGCTAGGAATAGGAGAGAAGGATGATTATCTGTGTAGCCAGTGGTAAGGGAGGAACAGGCAAGACCACAATTGCGACAAATTTAGCAGCAGCCCTGGGTGAAGGTGTCCAGTATATAGATTGTGATGTGGAGGAACCCAACGGGCATCTTTTCTTGAAACCACAGATTGAATATAGGGAAACGGTTTCTATCCCTGTTCCTAAAGTGGATTTAGCTAAATGTGATTTTTGCAAAAAATGTGCAGATTTTTGTCAGTTTAATGCCCTGGCTGTTTTGGGAAAGAATGTTCTGGTCTTCCCTGAGCTGTGCCATAGTTGTGGTGGTTGTATGTTGGTTTGTCCACAGGAGGCCATTTCTGAAACCGGGCGTGAAGTGGGTATTTGGGAGAAGGGAAATGGCATTGGAGAAGTAGAGTTTATCCACGGTCACCTGCGCATTGGAGAGGCTCAAGCCGTGCCTTTGATTGAACGAGTAAAAAAGGAAATCAAACCTGAGAAGACAGCCATTGTAGACGCCCCACCCGGGACTTCTTGTCCGGTGATTGCCACTTTAAAAGGTGCGGATTTTGTCGTGTTGGTTACTGAGCCCACTCCTTTTGGCCTCCACGATTTAAAACTAGCTGTAGGAGTAACACGTATTCTTAATTTACCTATGGGGGTAGTAGTTAACCGTGCGGATTTGGGAGACAAAGGGGTGTTTGATTATTGTGCTGAAGAAGGGATTCCTATCCTGATGGCCATTCCCTTTGGCAGGGATATAGCAGAACATTATGCTCATGGTGAGTTATTGGTAAAAGACAAAAAATGGCGTGAGCAGTTTTTGGGGCTTTTTGAGAAGATAAAGGAAAACATAGGGAGGGAAAAATGAAAAAGGCAGGTATTATAAGATGTCTGAACACAGAAGCCATGTGTCCAGGCACGAGCTGTTTCCGCGTGGCTAAAGAAGGCAAGGCTTGCTTTAGTGAGGTGGGACCAGTAGAAGTAATAGGACATGTCACTTGTGGTGGTTGCCCGGGAAAGGAAATTCTGCCCAGGGCGTTAAAAATGGTAGAAAAAGGTGCTGAGATAATAGCCCTTTCTTCGTGTATGGTAAATAAGGCCCCGGGTGGTAAATATTTTTCCTGTCCTTTTCTCCCTCAGATTAAAGAAATGTTGGAAAGCGCAATTGGAGATAAAGTTACCATTATTTACGGAACACACTAAGGAAAGAGGCATAATATGAAGGAACTGGTGATTATCAGTGGCAAAGGTGGTACAGGTAAAACGACTATTACGGCCAGTTTTGCTGCCCTGGCCGAGGATAAAGTCTTGGCAGACACGGATGTGGATGCTCCAGATTTACACTTGATTCTCTCCCCAGATGTAAAACATGAAGAGTCCTTTAAAGGAGGACACTATGCCGTAATTAACCAGGAGGAATGTATTGCCTGTGGGGAATGTAGGAAGTTATGTCGTTTTGAGGCCATCAGTGAGGACTACAAAATAAATCCCATTGACTGCGAGGGTTGCGGAGTTTGTGTCCATTTTTGTCCAGTAGAGGCCATTGATTTTCCGCAACGTGTTTGTGGCAAGTGGTTTATTTCTGAAACCCGTTTTGGTCCTATGGTGCATGCCCAATTAGACATTGCCCAGGAGAACTCAGGCCTTCTTGCTACCTTAGTCAGGCAGCAGGCGAAGAATTTAGCCGAGGATAAGGGGCTAGATTTAATCATCGTTGATGGTCCTCCTGGGATTGGCTGTCCGGTAATTGCTACGGTTACCGGAGCCAGTGCAGTGATGATTGTTACCGAACCTAGCCCTTCTGGCTTACATGACCTGGAACGGGTCTGGCAACTAGCATTTAAACACTTTGGTATTCCCTGTATGACCTGTATCAATAAATTTGATTTAAACCTGGAGATGGCAGAGAGGATAGAGAAGTTTTGTCAACAAAACAATATTGCTTTAATGGGCAAAGTCCCTTTTGACCCCAAAGTTACCGAGGCCGTGGTAAATGGCAAGGCCATTGTGGAATATGATACTTCCACGGCCAATATAGTTGCCCAGATGTGGGAAAAGGTTTATACATATTTACAGACATTATGAGTGAAGATAACGAACTTACCTACGAAGATTTAACCTGGGCCAGAGAAATCCTGGGATTGCCCATACTGGCTACCCAGGCAGAAATAAAACGGGCCTATCGGCGCAAAGTGCAAAAATGGCATCCTGATCGGTGTGAAAATACCGAAGAGGCCCATCAAAAAATGGCCGAAATTAACCGTGCCTATGAGATTGTTGTAAACTACTGCCAGCGTTATCGCTATAATTTTAATTTAGAAACCTTTCGTAAAAATATGATGGGGACCGGATGGTGGTGGGTGGATAAATTTGGCCAGGACCCTGTCTGGAGTAATAAAGTAGAAAAGAAGTAAGAAGGAAAAGAATGGTTGAAAGCCATTTTGATAAATTAGTGAGTGACTTGGAGGCCAAGCTCATGGAGCAGGCCAGAGAGGTATATTCACCGGAAGTAATAAAACATTGGGAACAACCTTGTAATTTGGGTAGGTTGCCAAGTTATAATACCTGTGCCAAACTCACTGGTCAGTGTGGAGATAGTGTGGAGTGGTTTTTAGAAATAGAAGGTGAAGTGATTAAGAATGTATCTTTTCTTACAGACGGATGTGCAGGGAGTATTGCCTGCAATTCTGTGTTAAGCGAGATGGTAAAGGGGAAATCACTAGAGGAAGCCCTGAGTATAACACCAGAGGACATTATTGCCGCTTTAGGAGGACTACCTGAAAAAGATAAACACTGTGCTAGTTTGGCCATAGAGACATTGCATACAGCTATAAGAAATTTTTGGAGGAAATAGATGCCGACTTATACCTATCAGTGCCACGGTTGCGGTAAAATCTTTGAGCAGGAGCAAAAGATTACAGATGAACCTCTGACTACCTGTCCTGAGTGTGGTGGTCCCGTAAAACGGGTCATTACCGGTGGGATGGGTTTTATTTTAAAAGGCAGTGGGTTTTATGCTACTGATTACAAAAATGCCTCTACTTCCGGACAAAAGTGTTGTAGTAGAGGGACCCCCTGTGAAAATCCCAAACGATGTTGCCAGAGACACGGGGCATAGTGGTTTAAACCACAACCCGCGGATAGACATATAGTGGGAGCAAAAAAGACAACCTCCTTTTTTGAGGTTATTCTGGACAGTATCAGTGAAGGTGTATTCGCGGTAGACAAACAGTGGCGGATTACTTATTTTAATCGGGCCGCCGAAAAGATTATTGGTGTGTCCAGAGAAGATGCCATTGGCAGACCCTGTTATGAGGTATTTAATGCCAACATTTGCCAAAGTGACTGTGCTTTAAAAAAGACTATTAAAACAGGCAATCCTGTAATAGATTTACCGGTGAATATCGTTAACCGTGAGGGGAGGAAGATTCCTTTAAGTATCAGCACTGCAGTTTTGCGCAACGAGGGGGGAGAAGTTGTAGGAGGCGTAGAGACCTTCCGTGACCTTTCCGCCATCGAAGAGCTAAAGCGTGAAATTACCCGCCAATATACCTTTGAAGATATTATTAGTAAAAACCACGAAATTCAGAAAATTTTT
>JAGHCL010000085.1 GCA_021160485.1 Candidatus Desulfofervidaceae bacterium | reverse complement strand
TCAGCTTCGGTGAATTTGTGGAAGAAGGTAAGGCTTATCGCCAACAAATTTTAGGTGGGCGCGAAGATGAACGCAAACATTTATGAAGAGGCTAAAAATAGACTTATTTTTGCTTTAGATATGCCAGAGGAGGAGAAGGCTAAATATTGGCTTAATCTCCTTAAAGATAAAGTTGGTGTTTTTAAGGTCGGTCTGGAGCTTTTTCTCGGTGTTGGCCCTCAAATTGTGAGGTTAATTAAAGATACCACCGGGGCTGGCGTTTTTCTGGATCTTAAATTTCATGATATCCCAGCTACCGTATTGGCCGCCTGTCGTCAGGCACAAAAATACGGGGTAGATTTTGTTACTGTTCATGCCATTTATCGACATGGTTTGTTTCAGGAGTTTAGGTCATCTCCTACTAAAATCATTGGGGTGACGGTTTTGACAAGTCTAGATACTCCGGATCTGCGGGCTATGGGAATAACTGAAGAGCTTGCGCAGGCGCCTTATAAATTGGTTCTAAAAAGGGCTGCTTTGGCCAAAGAGGCCGGATGTGCGGGTGTGGTTTGTTCAGGGCAGGAAGTAAAATATATAAAAGAGCATTTCGGCCAGGAATTTTTAGTCATTACCCCTGGTATTCGCCTTAAAAGCGACTCTGTCCAAGACCAAAAACGTGTTACCACTCCTTATGAGGCGATTAAGAATGGTAGTAATTATATTGTGGTAGGCAGGAGCATTCGTTCTACTCCTAATCCATCAAGGGCAGCCGAGCAAATAGTGAAAGAAATTGCCAGTGCTCTGGCCGATACCGTTTAACCCCGACCGGGTGGACGTTTAATAGTTCAGGTAGGACAAGTTTTTGATGAAGATTTTACCCGATGGGGTGAAACTAGAAGATGTCTTTGAGGTTTTTTTGCCCATTCTGCTTTTATTTTTGACCATAAACGACGTAGCCATTTCATAATTTTACTTATACTCCCAAATAAGTTTTTTGGCAATCTTTATGTTATCCTTGACCTGTGAAATAAATATTTTACAGAGCGTTGAATATTTCCCCCAGAGTTTGTTGGTATATCGGTAATGTAATGTCCATAATGGGTGAACAGTGTTTGAGATTTACCCATGACCCTTCATTGACCCCCTTACGGCTTTATGTTAGAAATTTTTTATGCTTACCTGCTACTTAAGGATAAAAAATAAGTTAGGGCTACATGCACGTCCAGCGGCTAAACTGGCCAATTTAGCCAGGAACTTTCACGCCGAGATAAAAGTGGTTAAAAATAATAAAGAGGCAGATGCAAAGAGTATATTAGATTTACTGACCCTGGCGTGTAAGTTTGAGGATAAGATAAAAATAGAAGTAAATGGAGAAGATGAAGTAAAGGCCTTTGGGTTAATTCTGTGTTTGCTCGAATCTGAAATAGGAGAGAGAGTAAAAAATGGAAGTTAGATTTAAAGGAATAGGAGTGTCGCCTGGTATCGGTATAGGTGAGGCAACGGTTCTAGAAGATAAAAAGCCACGTCTTGTGTATCAATTTTTACTTAACGACTCAGAGATAAACAAAGAGGTAGCTCGTTTTAAGAAAGCAATTGAAGAAGTAAAAAAGGAGTTTAAACAACTTAAAAAAGATTTGGGACATCGGGCTCCTTTCAAAGAGGTTAAGCAGATTCTGGATACATATATGGGTATTCTCTCTGACCCCATGCTTTTTAAGGCCACAATTAACCGGATTAAAGAGGAAAAAATTAACGCTGAATGGGCATTAATCAGGTCTTTAGAAGAGATTGAAAAAATTTTTAGTGAGATTGAAGATGAGTATCTTAAGCAAAGGGTGCAAGATGTCCATTATGTCGTTAACCGCATTTTGGCTTTCTTACACAAAAAAACAGAGACAAACACCCAATTATCGCCTGGATCTATTATTATTGCCCGCGATCTCTCCCCTGCAGAAACAATCCAATTACCCTCTAAACTAATAGCCGCTTTTGTTACAGAAACTGGCGGACGCACTTCTCATACGGCAATTGTTGCCCAGGCACTGAAACTGCCAGCCGTGGTAGGTGTGGAAAATATATCTCAGAAGGTGAAACCGGGAGATTTGGTGATTGTGGATGGGCTTTCGGGAGAAGTAATTATAGCTCCTGACCCAGAGACTTTGCAGCTGTATAAAAAAAGACAGGAGAAATACCTTCGCTACTGTAAAGAGGTTGAGCATTATGCCTATTTACCTGCCCAAACACTAGATGGACACAAGTTAAAAGTGATGGCTAATGTAGAGCTGTTTGAGGAGATACCTTCGGTGTTGGAAAGGGGAGCTGAAGGTATTGGCCTTTTTCGGACCGAATTTTTCTATTTGCAGCAAAAAACACTCCCTGACGAGGAGCTCTTGTATGAGTATTTTTCTAAGGTGGTCAAGGCCATTTCTCCCTATCCAGTCACTTTTCGAACCTTAGACTTGGGCGGGGATAAATTTAGTTCTCAGTTAGATTTTGGGAAGGAAGTAAATCCTGCTTTAGGGTTGAGGGCGATCCGGTTTTGCCTGAAACAAAAGGATGTTTTTCGCACACAGTTACGGGCTATTTTAAGATCAAGCATTCACGGAAAGGTGCGACTTTTATTGCCTTTGATTTCAAGTTTTGAAGAAATAATAGAAACAAAGGAATTCTTAGAGACCTTAAAGGCGGAATTAACCCGTGAAGGTTATGCCTTTTCCTCTCACATTCCTATTGGGGTCATGATAGAGGTTCCTTCGGCAGTAACTCTGATTGATTTTATGGCTCAAGAGGCTGATTTTTTAAGCATTGGGACGAATGACCTCATCCAATATACCCTGGCGATTGATAGAAATAATGAGCATGTTGCCTATCTTTATGAACCCTTACACCCGGCTGTATTGAAGATGATAAAGCAAGTGGTTGAAGTTGGGCACAAGGCAGGTATTCCCGTAAGTGTATGTGGGGAAATGGCGGGAGACCCTTGTTACATTCCAGTATTGGTCGGATTGGGTGTAGATGAGATGAGTTTAAATGCCCAGAATATACCTGTAGTTAAAAAAGTGCTTCGGTCTTTCAACTTTAAAGAAGCCCAAATGTTGGCCGAGAAGATTGTGGGCATGGGAACAATTCAAGAAATAAAAGAATATTATTTCAATGCCTTAAAACAGTGGTTTAAAGATATACTAGTGATAAGTGGAAGAGAAAGAATAGAGGTAGGATATGAAAGAGAACACCAAAAAGATTGTTTGCACGAATAAAAAAGCCCATTTTAACTATAATATTGAAGAAGTATATGAAGCTGGTTTGGTGCTAAAGGGCACAGAAGTCAAGTCTTTACGTTTAGGCAGGGTTAGCCTTGGAGATAGTTACGCTGAGATAAGAGGTAACGAGATTTATCTGGTTAATTGCCATATTTCTCCCTATCCTTTTGCTACGCACGAGGGACATGATCCCCTTCGTCCCAAAAAACTGTTACTACACAAAAAGGAAATTAGACGTTTAATTGGCAAATTGAAAGAACGAGGGCTAACTCTTGTCCCCTTGCGCGTTTACTTCCGTAATGGGAAGGCAAAGGTAGAATTGGGTTTGGGTCGGGGCAAGAGGAAGATAGATAAAAGAGAGGAAATTAAACGGAGAGACGAAGAAAGAACCATCTTGCGGCATTATAAGATTAAATAATTATGCGTTAATGCATATCCAGTCGTTTTTCCAGCCAAATTCGAGCATCTTCTTTCGTCTTTATATTTCCTCTGAACCTTTCTTCCTCTATCTCTCTAAGTAATTTGCCGATAATTGGTCCCGGTTTAAGTTGAAACCAATGTATAATGTCATGTCCGGTGACCAAAGGGGGCTGTTGTTTTAATTTTAAGTATTGAGCTCTAATTCTCAACACATATTGATAAAAGGCAAGAAATGCCTTGTCATATTCTGGGGGTTTACCTGGACCTTGCGCGGCTTGATTGTCAGCCATGGCCAAGATGAAGAGCCCAATGGTGTGAGGTTCGGCCTTGCGGATAAAACGATGCACTGCACGCAAGCTGAGCTCTTGTTTTAAAAAAAGAGCAAGCAGATGAAATGGCCACATATGTTGGGTGATGAAAAAAGTGATTAATTCTTTTTCTTTGCTAGCAAAACGCAATCTTTGCGCAATCCTTTCAAATAAATTGGCTCCGACTTTGTTATGACGGTAAAAGGTAATGCGTTTTTCCCCCTGTGCACGGCAGGAGGGCTTACCAATATCATGGCAGAGAGCGCTCCATTTTAGGCAAAAGATATGAAAAGGAAGACACAAATAATTAGTGACTGGGGATTGGTGACTAGTGGCTGGTTCCGGGAAGAATTTTTCCGGTTGGATAATGATTTCTTCCATCTTTTCCAGGGTAAGTAAAGAATGGGCATAAACATCCAGGTGATGAAAGCCATCTTGAGTAACTCCTTTCATGGCCTCTATTTCAGGTAAGAGCGCTTTAAAAATATCTAAATTACCCATTTCTTTTGTCCAAGCAGCTGCCCTGTTTGTCAAAAAAAGACGCTTAAATTCCTGATAGGCTCTTTCTCCTGGGATATTTTTTAAAAGCGGAGCGTAACGCTTCATTAACTGGCGTGTTTCTCTTTCCAGGGAGAAATTGAGTTCTGCCCCCAGGCGAACCCCCCGCAAGATACGTAAGGGATCTTGCCAGAAGGCCCTTGGGCTTATTACCCTTAACAACCGTTTTTGCAAATCCTGTTTGCCTTGAGTTGGGTCAATAATACCTTGGGGGTTTATGAGGTTGATAGCCATGGCATTGATGGTATAGTCACGTTCTTTTAAGTCCTCAAAGATGTCCTTCCCACGCAGTGGGGTAAAATCAAATATTTGTTTTTCTTTTATAACCCGATATGTTTCCCACTTTTCATCTAATACCACAAAATGCGCCTTTATTGCCTGGGCAAAGAGATGAGCTATCATTTTCACTTCTTTTTTAAGGGCAATATCCCAGTCCTGTACTGGCCTTTGCAAGAATAAATCTCGCAGTGCTCCTCCAACAAGATAAACTTCTTTTATATTTCTTTTGGAAGCAATTTTTTGAAGGTTATCCCAATGTGATTTTAAAAAGGGGCTAAAAAGGCCTTTATAAATTAACTCTTCTTGCATAACTCTTGTATAATGGCTATTCCACTGCTTGTACCAATCCGGGTAGCACCGGCCTTTAACATGGCCAGGAAAGTAGCAGCATCTTTTATTCCACCAGCCGCCTTAATCTCCTTTTCTCCTTTAAGCAAGCGCTTCATGAGATGGATATCTTCCAAAGTAGCTCCTTCCGGACCAAAGCCAGTGCCCGTCTTTAAAAAATGCACCGGCGTAGATTTTAAAGCCAGGATAAGTTTCTGTTTTTCAGCTAAAGAAAAGTAACCCAATTCTAGGATGGCCTTTAAAGTAATATTCTTATAAAACCTCTTTGCTATATCTGTTATTTCTGCTGCGACTTTTTCATAATAACCTGCTTTGGCCAGACCGATTTGGATCAATATATCCAATTCTTTTGCCCCTTCTTCTACTGCCTTTTGGGCTTCATACGCTTTTGTCTTAGAAGTGACATAACCTAAGGGGAATCCAATCACAGTTCCTACCTTTACCGAAGTATTTTCCAATTCACGCACCGCTAGCCTAACATAGGTAGGGGGAACGCAAACAGAGGTAAATTTATATTTAATTGCCTCTGCACAGCCTTTTTTAATCTCATCTGGGGTAATGGTGGGTTTTAACAAGGCATAGTCAATATAATTACTATAGGGAAGAGAGACGTTTTGCATAAAGCAAAGGTAAAAAGTTATTTTCTTTATGTCAAGCACACAGCAAGGAGGAAAATTTTGTTAGAAGTCTGGTTTTTTGACCCAAAACGGTTACACTACTCCCCAAAGGGGATTTAAGGAAAAGGTATTAAAGCAGTTACTTTTTCCTTTAATTGATGGAAGGTGAAGGGTTTGGCAAGGTAGGCTTCGGCTCCGGCACGGGAAAAGGCATCAAGGTAACAATTACCACTTATGCCTATGATAGGTAAGTGAGGGTATTTACGCTTAACTTCTTTAACCAACCATGGACCTTCCTTGTCAGGTAGCTGGCCGTCAACGATAAGGAGAGTGTAGTTATGTTTCATAAGGAAGTTGAGGGCTGAACTTGCATTATAGGCAACGTGGGTAGAATACCCTAAAAGTTTGAGAAATTCAGTCACTATTTCAGCTACAGAAGAATTATCTTCTACCAATAACACCTTAGGCATATTAAAGCAATACCATTGTTGGTTGTAAATGTCAAGATTGCAATAGTCAGTTTATAGACACTTTTTAAAAATAAAGGTATTTATTGAAGCACTGAAAATGAGAAAGAAAAAAGATTATAAAATTATTGCCAATACCGAGATAGGTGCAAGGATAAGGTTTATCCGCAAGCAGAAAGGCTTGACCCAAATGCAACTAGCCGAAAGGGTTGGAGTGTCTTTTCAGCAAATTCAGAAATATGAAAAAGGAAAAGATAGAATTTTTGTTGAGCGCTTACAACAAATTGCCCGGGCTTTAGATGTGCCCATCTATTATTTTTTCCAAAATTTTGAAGCCGAAGGCCAGGTAAAAGAAGAAGGACATCCTTTTGAACTCATTTCTAACGAAATAAAGGAAATTTTACCTCTTACACCAGAAGAGATTTACATGATCAAAAAGCTCAGAACTATGGGGAAGAAGATTCGGTCTAGCTTTTTAAACCAACTTAAGGCAATTTCTGAAACCCTGTCGCCTATTCAGGCTTACAAGCGTTCAAAAAAGTAAATATTTCCCGTAGCTTTTCCTTCTCAAATTGTTTCGCAAAAAACTATTTTGTCTTTGCTCCTCCGTCATTTCATTAATTTAGGCAGCAATAGAGCAATTTTGGGTTGGAGGCATTCTGTTTGCACTTATTTTCTCTCCTGTCTATTCACCGCATTACTGCTTATCCAGAAGAGGGAATGCAATGATTGTATTTTTTAATAAATAAAGTTAATATGTTAATTAATATGTTGAGAGAAAATTAAAGGGGTGGAAAAGATGAAGAAGATTGAGGCCATTATTAAGCCATTCAAGTTGGATGAGGTGAAAGAGGCCTTGACCGAAGTAGGTATTCAGGGCATGACAGTAACAGAAGTGCGGGGGTTTGGACGTCAAAAAGGACATACTGAGATTTACCGGGGGGCAGAATACGTAGTGGACTTTCTGCCTAAAGTAAAGATAGAAATTATTGTGCCTGATGATATAGCCTTAAAGGCAGTAGAAACCATTCAACAGGCAGCCCGGACAGGAAAAATTGGAGATGGAAAGATATTTGTCTTGCCTGTTGATGATGCCATTCGGATTCGGACTGGCGAACAAGGCGAAGAAGCCCTTTAAAGACTGTTTCAGCTTGTTTAAAATGCCTGTCCTGTGAAAAACTGGACAGGCAAAATTTTATCAGTAATGCCTGTTTTGTCTTACTCAAATTGAAAAAGTCTGAACTTTCGCAGTTGACAATTGTTCATTCCGATGGTAATTCACAGCCCATGTATTTTCAGGAAATTATATTTGCTCTGGAAAGGTATTGGGCTAGTCAGGGCTGTGTAATTGAACAGCCTTATGACATAGAAGTAGGCGCAGGGACTTTTCACCCCGCAACCTTTTTGCGGGTCTTGGGACCTGAGCCTTGGCGAGTGGCCTATGTGCAACCCTCTCGACGCCCAACAGATGGGCGTTATGGTCAGAATCCCAACCGCCTTCAGCATTATTATCAATACCAAGTCATTTTAAAACCCTCTCCCCTGGATGTACAGGATTTGTATTTGGAAAGTCTTGAGGCTTTGGGGATTGATTTAAAAGCACATGATGTGCGCTTTGTAGAAGACGATTGGGAATCACCCACCCTTGGTGCCTGGGGTCTGGGCTGGGAGGTGTGGCTTGATGGCATGGAAGTGACCCAGTTTACTTACTTCCAACAGGTAGGTGGTATTGACCTTGATCCCATTTCTGCTGAGATCACTTATGGCCTTGAACGCATCGCCATGTATCTTCAGGGCGTAGATAATGTTTTTGAAATCCAGTGGTCCCCTGGAATCACTTATGGTGACATCCATTTTCAGGCAGAATTGGAGGGTTCTAAATATAATTTTGAATTGGCTAATGTGAATGTGCTCTTACGCTTATTTAATGACTTTGAAAAAGAGGGCGAAAAATTATTACAGGCAGGGGTTATTTTACCTGGATATGAATGTTGCCTCAAATGTTCGCATATCTTTAATCTCCTTGATGCAAGGGGTGCTATTAGTGTTACCGAAAGGACACAATATATTGCTAGGGTGCGGCGTCTGGCACGTATGGCAGCTGAAGTATATCTTGCCCAGAGAGAAAAATTGGGATATCCCCTGTTAAAAAGGAAAAGATGAGTAAGACATTACTTTTAGAAATAGGCACAGAAGAGTTACCGGTTAGCATTTTTCCTAAAATCCTCGCAGATATGGAGACCCTGCTGGCAAAAAAGCTAGCAGAAGCCGGGTTAAGTTATAAACATATTAACCCCCTGGCGACTCCCCGACGGTTAGTGGTTTTTGTGACTGGTTTGCCTGAAAAACAGGCCGATAAAGTGGAGGAAGTTATTGGGCCGCCTTATAGAGTCGCCTTTGATAATGAAGGTAAACCAACAAAGGCTGTCTTTGGGTTCGCCCAGAAGCAGGGGGTAAGTGTAGAAGCATTACAGGTGATAGATACACCCAAAGGGCAGTATGTAGGAGTAAAAATTCATGAAACTGGTCGGCCTACTGCCGAAGTGTTAGCAGAATTGCTCCCAGGATATATTCTTTCTCTTTCCTTTCCCAAATCCATGCGTTGGCATACAGGAAAAATCCGTTTTGCCCGTCCTATCCACTGGATATTGGCCCTGCTTGATGAAAAGACCATCCCTCTTTCTTTAGATGGGATAAAAAGTGAGAATGTTTCCTATGGACATCGGTTTGTAACCAAAGAACCTATTATTGTTTCTCACCCCGATAACTATCTTCCTACCTTAGAAAAATACAATGTGATTGTTGACCACAAGAAAAGAGAAAAACTCATTGTTGAATTAGTAGAAAAGGCAGCTCAAGCTACCAATGGAAAACCTTTGTTGGATGCGGATTTGCTTAACTGGGTCAATTTTTTAGTAGAATATCCGGTGGCTGTGGCAGGACAGTTTGACCAAGAATTTCTTAATCTTCCTGAGGCTGTTTTAATTACGGTTATGAAACACCACCAGAAATATTTTGCTATTACTGATATAGATGGACATTTATTACCTGCTTTTGTGGCTGTTATCAATACGCCGGTAACGGATTTGGATTCGGTAAAAACAGGTTTGGAAAGGGTGTTACGTGCCCGCCTGGCTGATGCAAGATTTTTCTACGAAAGTGATTTAAAAACACCACTTTCCAATCGTGTATCTCAACTTAAAGGAGTAATTTTTCAAGCAGATTTGGGGACAGTATGGGAAAAAACCGAACGGCTTAAGCAGCTTTGCGCCTGGCTGGCAGAAGTCACTTTGCCCGAAAAAAAAGATACATTTGTGCAAGCTGCTTTTCTGTGTAAGGCAGATTTAACTACCGAGATGGTTAATGAATTCCCTGAACTCCAGGGTATCATGGGGGGTATTTATGCCCAAAAGCAGGGAGAGCCTGAGGAAGTTGCCCGGGCGATTTCAGAACATTATTTACCCACCGAGGCTGGTGGTGAGTTGCCTCAAAGTTTTGCCGGGGCCCTCCTGAGCCTGGCTGACAAAATAGACACTATCATTGGCTGTTTTGGGGTAGGACTCACTCCTACAGGTACGACCGATCCCTTTGCCTTACGCCGACAGGCCATTGGTATAGTGCGTATTTTAAATGAAAAGGACATTCCATTATCTTTATTATCTTTAATTGAATTGGGATTAAAGGCTTATGCCGATCGGTTTAAGGCAAAAAAAGAAGAGATTAAAACTCAAGTTCTCCAATTTTTCAAAAATCGCCTAGCTCACTTGCTTATGGAAAAAGGTAATGATTATGCTGTTACCGAAGCCATTTTAGCTGTATTTGATGGAGATATTCCGGCTGCCTTTGCCAAAGCAGAAGCCCTTACAACCTTTTCTAAATCAGCCCAATTTGAGCCTCTGGTCATTGCATATAAACGGGCACACCGAATTATTGAAGCCCCTGTGACTGCACCTCCTAAACCTGAACTGTTTGTTGCCCCTGAAGAAAAAAGCCTTTATGAGAAATATCTGGAAACAAAGGAAAAGGTGGAGAAACTGCTTGTAGAAAAGTCTTATAAAGAGGCGTTAGAGACACTGGGTGGACTGAAATCGTTTATTGATGACTTCTTTGACCATGTCATGGTGATGGTGGATGATGAAGTTCTCCGGAAAAATCGCCTTGCCCTGCTTACGCAGGTGAAACAGCTTTTCCTTAAAGTTGCTGATCTAAGTAAAATTCCGATATAAATTCCGTAGTCAGTAATGCGTGACGGGCGATAGGTAAAGTTTTTATTTGACTTATCACAAATATCAAAATAAAATCTACTTTCAGGGGGCAATGGTGCTGGTGCACCCCGCGGGCCGCAAACCCGTTGGCTGACCCTAAAAAGGTCAAAGGCGGTTCAATTCCCCTTGTTCCCTCCATTGACAATCCTTTTTCCCCTCGTTACCTTTGTGCGTATGCAAGGGGAACTTATTATTCACGGAGCAACAGAGCATAATTTAAAGGACATTAATGTTGTTATTCCCAAAGGTAAATTTGTTGTCATTACCGGGGTAAGTGGTTCAGGTAAATCCACCCTGGTGTTTGATGTGCTTTATAAAGAAGCCCAAAGACGATATTTAAATACCCTGTCTTCTTCAGTAAGAAAAGAGTTTCCTCCCTTTGCCAAACCCAAAGTGAAAGCAATTTCCGGTCTTTCTCCTGCTTTGGCCTTAAAGCAACAGCAAGGTTTATTTTCTTCTCGTTCTACTGTAGGTACCCTGACAGAGATATACGATTTTTTACGTGTCCTTTATGCCAAAATAGGCATCCCTCATTGTCCTCAATGTGGAAAACCCCTATCTGTTCATACCATTCCTGAAATTGTTCAGGAAATTCTCTCCCTACCTAAGGGAGAAAGAATCATTTTACTGGCCCCACTGCCTCCTTCAGATAAAAAGGAATGGTGGAAGGATTATTTAAAAGATGGGTTTATAAAGGTTAAAGTAAATGGCCGTATTTATGATTTGACCGAAGAAGAACCTCCGGCAATCCCGCACAATCCAGAAGTGATTATTGATCGTTTGATTGTCAAACCCGGGATTGAAACTAGGCTCAGGGATTCAGTAGAGTTGGCCTTAAAGCTCTCGGGAGGCAAACTCAAAGTAGAGTTACCTGAAAAGGAAACACTATTTTTTAGTTTAAAAGCTATATGCCCTCAATGTGGTTTTAATTTCCCTCCTATCAGCCCTACTCTATTTTCTTTTAACTCTCCTCTGGGTGCATGTCATTTGTGTCAGGGCTTGGGAAAAACAGGGAAACAGGTATGTCCTGCCTGTGCTGGTAAGCGGCTGAGGCCAGAGGCGCTGGCTGTAAAAATAGCAGGTGAGGATATTTCCTCTTTGGCAGGCCTATCTATAACGGAGATGTTTGCTTTTTTTGACACAATTGTCTTAACTTCTCGACAGAAGAAGATTGCAGAACCCATTTGGCAGGAGATGAAAAGTAAAGCAGGTAACCTACAAAAGATGGGTCTGGGTTACCTTACTCTTAACCAGAGTATCTCAGAACTTGCTACCGGAGAATATAGGCGTCTTTTATTGGCAATGTGCATCAACAGTTCCCTGAGCGATGTTATTTTTATTTTAGACGAACCCACTACCGGTCTTCATCCAAAGGAAGTGGAGCAACTTATTACTTGTTTAAGAGCATTGAAAGATTTGGGCAACACGGTCATTGTAGTTGAGCATGATTTACAAGTGATTTTAAGTGCCGACTATGTAATAGAAATCGGACCTGGGTCAGAGGAAAAGGGAGGCAGGATTACCTTTACTGGTACGCCCCTGATGCTCAAAGAAAGTGATACCATTACTGGTCAGTACCTTTCAGGTAAGAAACGAATTTATCAGCGAAAAAAACTTGCTTTGACTAATAGTTATCTAGTGATAGAACGGGCGGCGGTGAATAATCTTAAAGATATTACCGTTAAAATTCCCCTAAATCGTTTTACCTGTGTATGTGGGGTAAGTGGGAGTGGGAAAAGTAGTCTGATTATTGGTGTTTTATATCAGTATTTAAAACAACATCTTTATGGAAAGAAAAAAACAACAATTGGGATAGATAGCATCAAAGGGATTGAAAAAGTTAAGCATGTCGTTTTGGTTGATGCCAGGCCCATAACAAGAGGCCATAGGTCTAATCCTGCTACCTATACAGGCATTTTTAACTATATCCGGCAATTATTTGCCAAACTACCCGAGGCCCGGGCTCGAGGTTATACTCCAGATAGATTTAGTCTTAATGTTAAGGGCGGACGGTGTGAGAGCTGCCAGGGTGAGGGAGTAATTAAAATAGAAATGCCATTCTTGCCAGATGTCTATCTTACCTGTGAGGCCTGTCAGGGGAAGCGTTTTAATGAAGATACATTAGAAATTAAATTTAAAGGAAAAAATATTGCTGATGTGTTGGATATGACGGCCATTGAGGCCTATGAGTTCTTTCGTCATATTCCTCAACTGAAAAGACAACTTGGAACTCTGGTAGAAGTGGGATTGGGTTATTTACATTTGGGCCAACCAGTTTCCACTCTTTCTGGGGGTGAAGTGCAACGATTGAAACTGGCAAAAGAATTGAGCCGTAAAAATGCTCGTCATACTATTTATATCCTGGACGAACCCACGATGGGGTTGCATTTAGAGGATATAAATCATCTTTTGCTTCTTTTGGACAGACTTATTGCCAGAGGGCATACCGTCATTGTGATTGAACATCACCCAGAGATAATAAAAGCAGCTGATTACATTATCGAGTTGGGTCCGGAGGGAGGTCAAAAAGGAGGATATCTTCTGCGAAGCGAATGGGCTTGAGCTCTTGGTTGTTTCCTAAAAACTGCAAAGATTTTAAAAAATAGGGGCCTGTTCAGGCCCCTATATATTTTGGTGTTAGCCTACTTCTAAACCAAGAAACTTGGCAATAGGCTTAGCCATTGGGTAGGCGTAAAGGAGAATCAACTCAATAACCAGAGCGTAAATAACGAGAGACTCAATCATAGCAAGACCGATCAACATGGTAACCGTGATCTTACCAGAAGCTTCAGGGTTCCGAGCAATACCTTCTACTGCACTTTTGACTGCCATACCCTGTCCAAAAGCACCACCAAAAGCAGCGATAGCGATACCAAAACCAGCAGCAAACACTGTAGTGATGAAGAAGCTTAAATCTGCACTGCCACCTTCTGCTGCCATTGCCAAGCTGGCTAAGCCTAATACTAACATAGCGGTCAGAAAAGTAACTTTAGAACGCATCTTCTTTCACCCCCTTTCTGTAAAAATAAAATTTTGACTCCTGCGGCCTTCTTCCGCTTAATGCGCTTCTTCAATGGCTCCTGCGAAATACATCATTGTTAAAAGGGTAAAAATAAATGCTTGTACAAAGTCAGCAAAAATGAACAGAAACATCATGGGCAACGGGGCCAGATACGCACCTGCTAAAAACATAAGGATAGCCAGAACTAAATCTTCAGCCATAATGTTTCCAAAAAGACGGAATGTCAAAGAAAGCACCCGTGCACAATGCCCAATAACCTCTATAGGGAAAAATAAAGGAATAAGCCATGGAATAGGGCCTGTGAAATGTTTTATATACTTAACCCCATGAAACTTAAGACCGATAACATGGGTCATAACAAAACTAACCAGCGCACAGGAAAGAGTGGTATTTATGTTAGCTGTAGGAGAATACATTCCTGGCATCAAACCTAAAATATTGCAAAGGAAAATATATAAAAAGAGAGTGGCGATAATAGGGAAAGCAAATCGCCCTTCTTCTCCCATAACATCAACCATAAAATTTTCTATACCTTCAATAAGTGTTTCGAAAAAGCTTTGTAGTCTACTGGGATTAAATGGATTTATCTTCCCTCGCACTAACAAAGTACCCAAGATTAGAATGAGCATTACTAACCAACTGTAAACTACTTGCGGGTAATGTTCAGCGAACTCTCCTAATCCTACTTTTTGAAAGAGAGCCATGAGAAATAAAATCGGTTCCTTCATTTCCTTCCCTCCCTATGATTTAAGAACTAAAACTTTCAATTGGCCTAAGGCTAAAACAGTTATATTTATAACTACTATAGAAAGCCCTAAAAATAATCCAGCTACACTCACCCAGTTCTGTTTGAGAACAACAGCAATAACTATACCTGAAATCAAGAAACGGAGTAGATTTTTAGCTACAACACCCCTCGAGTTTCCGTTCCCTCCAAGTAAATTTGCTAAGGTGCGATGAAGGAAATGGAAGTTAAGATTTACCACTATTCCTCCTATAGCTACTCCCAAAACAAAACGCCACGGGGAGAATATCCCACTAAATACCACTAAAAGACTTAATAAAAGCCAGTTGCGCCATTTCAAAGTTGCTGGTAGAGTTTCAAATATCATTAGGAGTTTATAATCCTCTCTCTTTTTCTTCTTTTTGAATTCTCTTCATAATAATATAGACATTCCTGAAACCCGCAATAACACCAAAAACTAAAAAAATTACTGTAAACCAAGGATAGTTAAACCCCAACCGTTTATCTAACCAC
>JAGHCL010000104.1 GCA_021160485.1 Candidatus Desulfofervidaceae bacterium | reverse complement strand
CCAGCGGACGGCATTACACGCCGCTGCTGAGTTTGATTGTTAGATTGAAAAATTTTAAAAAAGTTTAAAATTTTTATAAAAAACGTCTTTAATGCAGGAGAAAAAAATGAAAGTAACTGTAATAATAGAAAAAGACGAATTTGGATATTATGCCTATTGTCCTGAATTAAAAGGTTGTCATACACAAGGAGATAGTTTAGATGAGGTTTTAAAAAATATCAAAGAAGCTGTAGCATTATATTTAGAAACCTTAGATGAAGAAGAGAAAAGAATTTTACTGAATAAAGAAATACTGACTACATCTTTAGAGGTTCAAGTTGCCTAAACTTCCAAGAATAACAGCTGTCGAGGCTGAGAAATTATTATTACAAGCAGGCTTTCAATTAATTCGGACGAAAGGTAGTCATAGAATCTATATGAAAGAAAATAAACGTTTTGTTTTACCTTTTCATAGTGGAAAGATATTACATCCTAAGATAGTAAAACAGCTATTTGAAATTATTGGCGAAGAAAAGGTAAATTTAATCTAACAAATCTCTCCAGCAAACGGTGCTATAAGTGCCGCCGCTGAGTTTGGGCCTTTAGCAATAAAGAAAAATAAACTTCCCTTTTACGCTTGCTTAGTGTTTTTGGCTGCGGAGTGAAAAAACAAGTGCTTAATTGCCAGCTTGGTAGAAATTGCCTAAGTTAAAGGTCATGTCTGAGAAGGGAGCCTGTCCCGAAAGATGGGTTTGGGATACTAGCCTATCCTAGAAATAGTGCTCAAATTCCTTCTCCCAATCAATCCTAGGGGCATCAGCCCAGAGCCCCTCTAAGTCATAATATTGTCTTACGGGGTCATAAAAGACATGAATGACCAATTCACCAAAATCTAAAAGCACCCATCGTCCTTCGGTTAATCCTTCAACCCCTAGGGGTTTACAACCTTTCTCTTCCATTCTCTTCAAAATTTCTTCAGCAATGGCCTGGGTATGTCTATCAGAATTTCCACTCATAATAAGAAAGTAATCCGTGACACTGGATAGACCACGTAAATCAATTAACACTATTTCCATTGCTTTTTTGGCTATGGCTGCCTGTAAACTAATCTTTTGTTTCATCATCACCTCTATAAAAACCATTTTGATAAATATACTCTTCTACCGCTCTGGGGACAAGATACCGGATGGACTTATTGGCTTTGACTAAATTTCTAATTTGGGTAGCAGAGATATCTAGAGAGGAAATAGGACAAAAGTGTATATTCTTGCCATGAGGCATTTGTATTATATCTTGCTGCATTTTTACATTTAAGTGAGGATAGACAGTCTTTACGGCGTGTAAAATTTGCTTTTTGCCAAAACCCTTGCGTGGTATGACGACAAAATGCGTGAGTTTAAATAACTCCTGTGGTTTTTTCCAGGTATTTATTTCCAAGAAGGCATCTAGACCAATGATAAAATAAAAAACTGCATTAGGATATTCAGGGTAAAGGGCCTTGAGGGTATCTATAGTGTAAGATTTGCCAGGGCGTTTTCCTTCTATACCTGAAACCGCAAAATAAGGATTATCAACCGTAGCCATTTTTACCATCTGATAACGATGAAAAAAGGGGACAAGACTTTCTAACGGGCGGTGAGGGGGAATATTAGAGGGAATGAATAGCACTTCATCTAAACGAAGTTCCTCTCTAATTTCTTCGGCTGCCCTTAGGTGTCCCAAATGAATAGGGTTAAAAGTTCCTCCTACGATTCCAAGTTTCACTGCTCCCCGTTTAATTTCTGATTTGCCCTTGACCAAAAACTATGAACTTGGTGGTAGTTAGCTCTTCCAGACCCATGGGCCCATAGGCATGAAGCTTGGAAGTACTGATGCCGATTTCTGCCCCCAGTCCCAATTGATTACCATCATTGAACCTAGTTGATGCATTGACCAACACTACCGAAGCGTCCACTCTTTCTAAAAATTGCCAGGCCCGAGTATAGTCTTCAGTTACAATGACTTCAGTATGATTGGAACCATATTTAGCAATGTGTTCCATGGCTTCATTTATATTAGCTACTACCTTTACCGCCAGAGTTAAATCTAGATATTCTGCTGGCCAGTCTTCTTCCGTAGCCGGTTTGGCTTCAGGGAATATAGCACAGGTTTTAGGACAGCCTCTAATTTCTACTCCAGCTTCCTTAAATCGCTTTAACATTGATGGCAAAAAGTTTTTTGCTACCTGTTCATGCACTAACATCGTCTCCATAGCATTGCAAACACCAGGACGCTGGACCTTGGCATTAAAACAAATTTCTTCTGCTTTTTTCAAATCGGCCTTATCATCTACATATACATGGCATACGCCTTTATAATGTTTAAGAACAGGTATTTTAGCATGTTCAGAGACAAACCGAATTAGACCTTCGCCTCCCCGGGGAATGATTAAATCAATATAACCTTCCATTTCTAGCAACGCCAAGACAGCTTCCCTATTAGTAGTAGATACTACTTGAATGGCCTTCTGGGGTAGTCCTACTTTATCCAACGCCTCACGCATAATTTTGCCCAAACACAGATTGGAGTTAATGGCTTCAGAGCCGCCTCTTAAAATAACACTATTGCCAGCTTTAAGACATAAAGCAGCTGCTTCTATGGTTGCGTCTGGCCGTGCTTCATAAACCATCGCAATTACACCCAAAGGAATGCGTATTTTACCTACCTTTAAACCATTAGGTCTTTGCCACATTTTGGCGACGTTACCCACCGGGTCTGGGAGGGAGATGACTTCATAAAGGTTATTTATCATCCCTTGAACTCTGGTCTCAGTAAGGGTAAGTCTATCAATCATGGCCTTAGAAAGTCCTTTTTCTTTAGCTTGAGTTACATCTTTGGCATTTGCTTCTAGTAAAGAAGACAAATTGTCTTTTAATCCCTGAGCTATTTCTTTTAAAGCGTTATTCTTTACTGTAGTGTTTGTTGTTGCTAAAATTTGAGCTGCCTTTTTCGCCTCCTCAGCCATGGTTAGGATTTCCTTCTTGATGTTCACCTTTCCCTCCTGAGTTTACATTTAGTTTGAAGAGAAATTAGCACAAGTTATATAATTAAGCAAGAGAAATCGGGATTTGAGAAAATGTTTTTGGGAAGAAAAATAAAAAAATTTAAAAAAACCTTTGACAAAT
>JAGHCL010000173.1 GCA_021160485.1 Candidatus Desulfofervidaceae bacterium | reverse complement strand
GCCTGAGGATATAAAAATAGAAGTTTATAATTATATTAAAGAAAACTTTAGAGGCGAATGGAAGGAAGATATGACCGAACAGCAGTTTATCTATAAAACTAGAAAAAAGGCCTTTGGGCCTTTCAAGAGGACATTTTGGGAACTACCGACTGAGGTCAAAGAAAAGATATTGGCTGCGCTTTACCAGAAATTTCACTTGCTTTTTGAAAAACTTAATGTGTTTAACACTAGGCAATATGTAGAGAAGTATATTAACCCTATTAAAATACTTCCTTCCAAACCAGAAGGCCTATAATACTGAATTTAGAATTTGTGAGTATGAAGTAAAAGTAGTGTATATAGGAGGGCGAAATGAGTGAAAGACTGGGTATGCCATTATCCAGATTTATTTTGGAAGAACAGAAAAAGCACCCTGGAGCACGGGGTGAATTTAGTATTATTATGGAGCAGATTGCTATTGCTTCCCAGGTGATTGCCAGCCATGTGCGCAAGGCTGGGCTGGTAGACATTTTAGGATTTACAGGAAAAATCAATATCCAAGGGGAAAAAGTGCAGAAATTGGATGAACTGGCCAACCGAATTTTTCTTGAGGCTGTCAAATCATCCGGTCGTTTTTGCGCCATGGCCTCAGAAGAAATGAATGAGGCAGTGCTTATGGCTAACGGGGGACAGTATGTGATAGCCTTTGACCCTTTAGATGGATCTTCTAATATTGATGTCAATGTCAGTATTGGGACTATATTTTCCATCCACAAAAAGATTTCCCAGGGAGAAATGGGAGCGATTGAAGATTTAGTTCAGCCTGGGTATAAACAGATAGCGGCGGGCTATATCATTTATGGTTCAAGCACTATGTTTGTTTATACCACTGGACATGGTGTATATGGCTTTACCTTTGACCCCAGCGTAGGTACGTATTTGCTTTCTCACGACCCTATTCGGATTCCAGAAAAGGGTAAAATTTATTCAGTCAATGAGGCCAATGCCAAGCAGTGGCTGGATGAAGGTTTAAGAAAGTATGTTGAATGGCTGAAGGAGAAAGACGAGGAAACGAAAAGACCTTATACCTCTCGCTATGTTGGTTGCATGGTGGCAGATGTACACCGGACTTTATTAAAGGGTGGTATCTTTATGTATCCGGCAGATAAAAAGAACCCTAATGGGAAATTGCGTTTGCTATATGAAGCTAATCCAATGGCTTTTTTAATTGAACAAGCAGGTGGAATGGCTTCTACTGGCAGACAGCGCATTCTAGAAGTTGTGCCCGAAGCCTTGCACCAGCGTGTGCCGGTCATACTTGGTAGTCCTTATGATGTCAAAAAGGCGATAGAATTTATTGAGCGGTATAGTAGTTAGGGACTTATCTGAAGCACTCAGATAGATACGATAGACAAAGCATTGTAATCCCCTACCTTTCCTTTGAAAGGTAGGGGGAAATAAATTATTCTTCCTTTGCTGGTGGCTTAATTTCAAAGGCTAAATCTCCTTCTTTTAACACTACCTGGATATGACTACCATCGGGAACTTCACCCGAGATAATTCTTTTGGCCAGAGCGGTTTCCAGTTTGCGCTGCAAGTAGCGTTTTAGTGGACGGGCGCCATAGACAGGATCATAACCTTCACGGGCAATGAACTCCTTGGCCTCGTCGGTAAGCTCAATCGTAATATTCCTTTCTTTGAGACGTTGCTGGATGTAACCAAGCTGTAAGTCCACAATTTTTTTAATCTCTTCTAAAGTGAGAGGTTTAAACAATACAATTTCATCCACCCGATTTAGAAATTCTGGCTTGAAGCTTTGCCGCAATTCCTGCATGACCCGATTTCTCGCTTCGGGTTTAATTTCGCCTATTTCGGTTACACCCTCTAACAGATAGTGACTACCAATATTGGAGGTCATGATGATGACGGTATTTTTAAAATCCACTGTTCGCCCGTGGGAATCAGTTAAGCGACCATCGTCAAGAATTTGCAACAGGATGTTAAACACATCGGGATGTGCCTTTTCAATTTCATCCAGCAAAATGACACAATAAGGTTTACGCCTGACTGCCTCAGTTAATTGCCCACCCTCTTCATAACCGACATAACCAGGAGGAGCACCAATAAGACGAGAAACAGTATGTTTCTCCATATATTCCGACATATCAATCCGCACCATATTTTCTTCAGTATCAAATAAGGCTTCGGCCAGTGACTTGGCTAGTTCTGTTTTTCCTACACCTGTAGGACCAAGGAAGATAAAAGATCCAATGGGACGATTAGGGTCTTTGAGCCCGGCACGGGCCCGCAGAACCGCATCTACAACGGCCTGCACCGCTTCATCCTGACCAACCACGCGCCGATGTAAGATTTTATCTAATTTCAGTAGTTTCTCCCTTTCGCCTTCCATTAACTTGCTTACCGGAATACCTGTCCAGCGGGAAACAATTTCCGCAATTTCCTCTTCAGTTACCTCCTCACGAAGAAGACGACCGGTCTTCTGTTTTTCAACCAGTTTCTGTTCAGTTTCTTTTAATTCCCTTTCTAAGGAAGCAAGTTTGCCATAACGTAGTTCGGCGGCACGGTTTAAATCATATTCGCGCTCTGCCTTTTCTATCTCATGTTTTATCTGATCAATTTCTTCTCTAATCTTCTGAAGTTTAGCAATGACTTCTTTCTCTGCTTCCCATTGGGCCTTCAGGGCGTCAGCCTTGGCCCGCAAATCAGCCAGCTCTTTTTCAATTGCCACAAGCCGTTCTTGTGAAGCCTTATCCTTCTCTTTCTTTAAAGCCTGCTGTTCAATTTCAAGTTGCATGATCCGCCGTGTAACTTCATCAAGTTCGGCTGGTAAAGAATCAATCTCTGTGCGAATCATAGCAGCAGCTTCATCTACCAGGTCGATTGCCTTATCAGGCAGAAACCTGTCTGTAATATATCGATGAGAAAGCACAGCAGCTGCTACTAAAGCACTGTCTTTAATACGCACTCCGTGATGCACTTCGAATTTCTCTTTAAGTCCCCTCAGAATAGAAATGGTATCTTCCACCGTTGGTTCTTCTACCAACACCGGCTGGAAACGTCTTTCCAAGGCCGGGTCTTTTTCAATGTATTTGCGATATTCATCTAGGGTGGTGGCACCAATGCATCTCAACTCGCCTCGGGCCAGCATGGGTTTGAGCATGTTGCCCGCATCAATGGCACCTTCTGCCTTTCCAGCACCCACAATGGTGTGGAGCTCATCAATAAACATAATGATTCGGCCTTCACTAGCCTGGACCTCTTTTAAAACAGCCTTGAGCCTTTCTTCAAATTCGCCTCTATATTTGGCCCCAGCCAGCAAAGAAGCAATGTCCAACTGGTAAATGGTTTTATCTTTTAACCCTTCTGGCACATCACCTCGCACAATCCGCTGTGCCAGCCCTTCTACGATGGCCGTTTTTCCTACTCCAGGTTCACCGATTAACACCGGATTGTTTTTCGTGCGTCTGCACAGGATACGAATAACCCGCCTGATTTCGGCATCGCGGCCAATCACCGGGTCTAGTTTTCCCTTTTGGGCTTCTTTCACCAGGTCCCGGCCATATTTTTCTAAAGCTTCATAGGTCTCTTCTGGAGTGGGACTAGTGATGCGCTGCCTGCCCCGCACTTGGGTTAATACTTCTAGAAAGCGTTCGCGCGTGACATTGAATGTTTGAAAGATGCGTCCTGCATCAGTAGTAGAGCCTTCTTCAATAAAGACAAGGATAATGTGTTCCACACTGGTATATTCGTCTTTTAAGTGCTTTGCTTCTTCCTGGGCCTTGGTGAGCACCTGATAAAGTCGCTGAGAGAGATAAATTTTCCCTAATTCACCGGCTGGACCTTTGACCTGGGGTCTTTTACTTAAAGCTGCTTCTACCTGTTCCTTAAAGCTATCCAGGGGAATGTCCATTTTTTGTAAGAGCCGCGGGAAAAGTCCGCCCTCCTGTTCTAACAAGGCCAGGAGTAAATGCTCTCCATCTACTTCTTGGTGGCCGTAACGTACGGCGATATTTTGTGCTTCAGCTAACGCTTCTTGTGTCTTTTGTGTAAACCGAGAAATATCCATGTAAACCTCCTTTTTGACTTTTTATTAAAAGATAAGCATCACCTATAGATGAGGCAAGTTCAATTAAAATCGTTCATACTCAACTTTTCCGCACATTTACATCCTTAAAACCGATATAGTTTCTAATATACAGTAATCTTTAAACACTCTCCTGAGATTATTATTCTTTTAAACAGAGAAGGAGAGGTCTATACGCCCAGGGAGGTTATAAAACTAATTATAGAAATGCTTGTTCCAAAACCAAGCGAAAGTATCTATGACCCGGCCTGCGGTTCAGGGGGTATGCTTATTATCTCTTATAAACATGTGGAAAACGAGCATGGTCGTAAAGAAGCAGATAAACTCTTTCTCTTTGGACAGGAGGCCAACTATAAAACCCTTGCCCTGGCCAAGATGAATCTATATATCCATGACATACGCAATGCCCATCTAGTGCTTGGAGATACCCTATGGTTATGATGAAGCAGTATTAAAAAAAGCTGAGTTTTGGAAAGAAAGGTATAAATTTGGATTTACCCCAAGACAATCTGCTGACTGGGCCTGGATACAGCACATGGTTGCATCAGCCAGCGATGAGACAGGCAGGGTTGGTGTAGTCATAGACAATGGTTGCCTTTTTAGAGGGGGGAAGGAAAAAGCAATTAGAACGCAGGTTTTAAAGGCCAATTTGATAGAAGCCGTTATCCTTTTACCAGAAAAACTTTTTTATAATACCGGTGCTCCAGGAGCAATTATTCTCCTAAACAAAAACAAATCCGCAGAAAAAAAAGATAAGGTTTTATTTATCAACGCCAGCAAAGATTACGAACAACATCCAGAGGTGAGGAAACTCAATCGTTTGGGAGATGAACATATAAAAAAGATAGCAGATGCTTATAAAGTATTTCAAGATATAAAGGGATGCTGCAGAATGGAAGGAGCTTATGTTTGTGGAAGAACAACTTAAAGAGGTAACCCAAAAATCAGATGGTTATCTCAAAGAACTTGAGTATCTGGAGGAAATGAGTGGATAAAGAAATTTATGAAGTGTTGAAGAAGGGGGTAGTCTCCCTATTTCGTGTTGGTAACATCAGGGACTACAACTGTCATTAATAGCTCTTTAACAGTCCAGATATGATCCGTCAAGCCGGCGGCCATAGCTGGCGAACGGGGCTGCCATCGGCGTCG
>JAGHCL010000137.1 GCA_021160485.1 Candidatus Desulfofervidaceae bacterium | reverse complement strand
CTTAAGAGGGAGAGGGGATAATTCTGTTGTTCTTTCTTAATTTTTTTCATCTCAAATATCCTTTTCCAAAAAGAAGTCGCGGATTTTGGGTTTGGGGGCATTTCCTGTCTTTGCAATTAAATATTAACCTATTGACCTTATTCCCTTTTCTGGTATCCTGAATCATTAAATAAATGTAAGGAGTGAAAAAATGCCCTGGGATTGGGACACATATCAGCAGGAAGGGGGAACAAAGATGCCTCCTGTTATTCATCTCTGGCAGGAGAGATGGAAAAAATTCAGGCAGAAGATAGGTTTGTCTCTTGTTATTGGTATCTTAATTGTGCTATGGTTTGCTTCAGGTATTTACATTGTCTCACCTAACCAGGTAGGGGTGGTAAAACGATTTGGTAAGATGGTAAGGATGACTCCCCCAGGTCCACATTATCACCTGCCCTATCCTATAGAAACAGCGTTAAAACCGGAAGTGGCCAAAGTAAGAAGACAGGAAATTGGATTTAGGACTGTTTCTGTAGGTCCTCCGGCAAAATACCGAATTATTCCTGAAGAAGCACTTATGCTTACCGGAGATGAGAATATTGTTAGTGTAGAATTTATTGTTCAATATAAAATCAAGGATCCGGTGCATTATCTGTTCAATGTTAAGGACATTCCCAAAACAGTAAAAGACGCAGCCGAAGCCGCCATGCGTGAAATTGTAGGGGAAAGCTCTATTGACGAAGTGCTTACTACAGGTAAGTTTAGAATCCAACAAGACACTAAAAAATTACTTCAATCTGTTTTGGATAAATATCAGGCTGGTGTAAGCGTTGTAGCAGTGCAGTTACAGGATGTACATCCGCCTCAGGCAGTGGTTGATGCTTTTAAAGACGTAGCCAGCGCGAAAGAAGATATGAGTAAATTTATCAATGAAGCTGAGGCTTACCGCAATGATCTTCTACCAAAGGCCAAAGGACAAGCCGCCGAAATTATCAATCAGGCCATGGCTTATAAAGAAACAAAAATTAAAATGGCCCAGGGCGAAATGGAACGTTTTTTAAGCAGGCTCAAAGCTTATAAAATGGCTCCACGCATTACCCGAGAACGAATGTATCTGGAAACCATGGAGGAAATATTGGCAAAAACGCAGGAAATTATTGTGCCTGAAAAAGCTGAAAAAATTATTATACCATTAACTCAAAATAACCAGATGTTGCCTCTTTCCAAGAAAGAAGCAACTCTAAATAGTGGAGGCAGATAATGAAAAAAACGCCTTTTATTGTGGCTTTTATTGTTATTCTTTTTATTGTTACTTCTCAATGTTTTTTTGTGGTAGATCAAACTGAACAGGCCTTCTTACTTCAGTTGGGTAAACCGATAGGTGGTGTATTGGGACCTGGTTTGCATTTTAAATTACCTTTTGTGCAGCAAGTGATGATTTTTGAGCGCCGGATTTTAGAATACGACGCTGCTCCAGCCGAAATTTTAACAAAAGACAAGAAGAATTTGGTAGTGGATAATTATTCCAAATGGCAGATAGTTAATCCTTTGGAATTTTATAAAACAGTAAAGACTATTGCTGGCGCTCAGTCTCGTTTAGATGATATTATTTATGCGCAATTGCGGATTGAATTGGGTGTGCACACTTTAACGGAGGTCGTTTCTGAAAAAAGAGCTGAATTAATGGAAAAAGTAACTAAAAAATGCAATGAATTGGCTTCAGAATATGGCATCAAAGTGGTAGATGTGCGGATCAAACGGGCTGACTTACCGTTAGAAAACGAACGACATGTGTTTGAACGAATGCGGGCCGAACGGGAAAGGGAAGCAAAGCGGTATCGTTCGGAAGGTAAAGAGCAAGGTATGAAAATAAAAGCAGTTGCAGATAAGGAAAAAGCAATTATTTTAGCTCAGGCCTATAAGGAAGCAGAAAAGATAAAAGGTGAAGGGGAAATGGCTGCTATTAAAATATATGCCGAAGCCATCAAAAAAGACCCGGAGTTTTATGCCTTTGTGAAATCTCTAGAGGTGTATAAAAAGGGATTTGATGAAAAAACAAAACTGGTTATTACTCCAGAAGAAAAACTATTGAGATTTTTCTTCCTTAAAGATAAGACTATAAAAAGTGACAAATGAACTATGTTAAATCTGCTTTTGCGTCCTGGAGGAAAAACATGAGAAAAGATGGGAGAAAAGCTGAAGAATTGCGTCCTTTATCTTTCATTCGGCCTTTTAATAAATATGCCGAAGGTTCGGTGTTGATTTCTTTAGGAGAAACAAAGGTTATTTGCACCGCTTCTATAGAAGAAAGCATACCTCCTTTTTTGAAAGGAAGTGGTAAAGGCTGGGTAACGGCTGAGTATAACATGCTACCACGAGCGACACAAACACGCACCCCTCGTTATGAAGCAGGTAAGATAAAAGGTAGAACCCAAGAAATTCAACGCATGATTGGACGTTCACTACGGGGAGTAGTAGAACTTTCTGTTTTAGGAGAAAGAACAATCTGGATTGACTGTGATGTAATTCAGGCAGATGGGGGAACCCGCACCGCAGCCATTACGGGTGCTTTTATTGCCTTATGTGATGCCTGTCATTGGCTTGTAAAGGAAGGGAAGATAGAAACTTTTCCGGTAAGAGATTATCTGGCTGCCGTTAGTGTAGGTATTGTAAATGGAGAGTTGTTGCTTGATTTGAATTACGAAGAGGATGTGACGGCAGCCGTGGATGCGAATATAGTCATGACAGGAAAAGGCGAATTTGTAGAGGTGCAAGCAACGGGAGAGGGAGGGCCATTTGGCCCTCAGCTTTTTGAAAGGATGTTAAGTCTTGCTTGGGAAGGTATCAGTGAATTGTTGGCCAAACAAAAAGAAATTTTAGAGGATTTGCCTTATGAAATTGGTTCTGGCCACGAAAAATAAGGGTAAAATAGTAGAAATTGTGGAAATCATAGCTGATTTACCACAGATAGAAGTGCTATCTATTGCAGATTTTCCTGAATTACCCCCAATTGAAGAAACAGGAAAAAATTTTAAAGAAAATGCAATCCTTAAGGCCAAAACAGTTGCCCGGTTTACGGGGCACTGGACATTAGCCGATGATTCTGGTTTGACGGTTGCGTATCTCAATGGGGCACCAGGGATTTATTCTGCTCGCTATGCTGGTGAAAATGCGACAGATGAAGAGAATAATGCCAAGTTGTTAGCTGTCCTCAAAGATGTACCGATGGAGAAAAGACAGGCCGCCTTTGTCTGTGTTATGGCCTTGTGTAGCCCGGGAGGAGAATGCTACACTTGCGAAGGCCGGTGTGAAGGGTTGATTGCCCTTGCACCTAAGGGAAGTCACGGTTTTGGTTATGACCCCCTCTTTTATGTCCCTGCTTATGGTAAAACCATGGCTGAATTGGGCCCTGAAGTCAAAAACAAGATTAGCCACCGGGCAGCGGCATTAAAGCAATTAAAACCGCTTTTGCAAAAGGTGTTAAAACAAAACAGGACGGGAATTTAATCCCGCCCTGTGTTTGATCGTTAATTTTTCATTATTTTCTCTTTCTGCCAAAAGGCGTAGACATTCTCTTTAGCTGTCTTTCGGTTAAAGGTTCGCCATAGTCTGCAAATTGAACCCACTCTTTTTCATTACTCTTTAGAGGCACCCATTTATTACCATGGAAGTCTAAATAGACTCCTCGTAATTGCAAAAGATCAACCAGACATCCCGACATG
>JAGHCL010000047.1 GCA_021160485.1 Candidatus Desulfofervidaceae bacterium | reverse complement strand
TAGATGAAAGGTATTTTTTAAAAAATCGCTTTATTATAACCCACTTGCGGGGTTCCTTGTAGGGCAATCACTGATTTTGGGCCAAAAGCAGTCCTTGACGAAAACAACCTAGTTTGGCTTAATAGAAATATGCTAGAAAGCCTACATATAGAGCACCTAGCTATTATTGACTATCTAGATATCCAATTTGGGACAGGTTTGAACATTATTACCGGCGAAACAGGGGCCGGAAAGTCTATTATTGTTAATGCGATTAAATTGCTTCTTGGTGAAAGGGCAACGGCGGAGGTAATCCGTCATGGTGAAGAAACTGCGGTGATTGAAGCCTTTTTTAGCATAGAACACACCGATGTTCAGCGACAATTGGAGGATATCGGGTTAGAACCCGGACCTGAATTGTTAGTAAAGCGGCTCATTAGTCGGAGTGGCAAAAATAGGGTGTTTATTAACGGTCATGTGGCTACCTTACAGATGTTAAATCAGATAGTGACCCCTCTTCTTACCTTATCTGGCCAACATGAATATCAGCGCTTACTCCTGCCTGCATATCAAATCCAAATTTTGGATAAATATGCGGAACTAAAAGATATCAAAAGACAGTTTCAGGGCCTTTTTGAAAGGCTATCTCAGGCTCTTCATCAAAAAGAAAAGCTGCTCCAACAAGTAAAAGAGCAGCAGGAAAAAAGAGAACTTTTGACCTTTCAACTCAAGGAAATTGAAGGAGCAAAGCTCTCTCCTGAGGAAGAAGAAAGGCTAAATCAACAAAGGGCAAAACTGCGGCATGTAGAATTTTTGAAACAAGTAGCTGAAAGGGGATATTTAGAGTTGTATAGTAAGGAAGGGGCGGTAACCGAAATATTGGCCAGTCTGGCAAAGGAAATGGAAGGAGCAGTTGGTTATGAACCTAAATGGCAAAAGTGGATAGAAATTTTAAAAAACGCTCTCTATCAACTAGAAGATTTGGCCCACAGCTTTCAGGATTATAAGGAACGACTTATGTTTGAGCCTGAATCTCTCGATGCAATAGAGGCAAGATTGGCTGAAATTGAACGTTTGAAAAGGAAGTATAAAGCACAAAGCGTTGATGAACTTTTTCAAAGAAAGACCGAAATTGAGAAGGCCCTAAAAAAAGAAGAGTCTCTAGCGGCAGAGATAGAGGAATTAAAAAGGGAAATTGATGATTTAAAAGAGGTATTAACAAGGCTGGCCCAGCTCCTTACAGAACAGAGGCAACACAAAGGTAAATTACTCAAAGAAAAATTAGAGACTCATCTTCAAAGTTTGGGTATGCCCAATGCAAGGTGTGAAATAAAATTAATTCCTGTGGAAACAGGCATGGTGTTAAAAAACGGTCTTTGCGTAACCGAAAACGGTGCGGAGACAGTGGAATTTCTCTTCTCATCAAATCCCGGAGAACCATTAAGACCACTGGCCAAGATTGCCTCGGGAGGAGAGTTGGCACGTTTTCTTCTGGCAATAAAATCCATTTTGGGCAAAAGAATAGGAACAGAAACTATCATTTTTGATGAAATAGATACTGGTGTGGGTGGGGATATGGGCAGTATTATTGGGGAACGCTTGAAGCAACTGGCCAAGACACACCAAATTATTTGTATTACCCACTTACCTCAAATTGCCTGCTATGGTGATAATCACTTTCGGGTGGAAAAGAAAATAATAGCCGGACGCACAATTACTACTGTGCGTCCTCTTGACAGAGAAGAAAGGATAGAAGAACTAGTGCGTATGTTGGGAGGCAAGAAAACCTCACGCCTTTATGCTGAAGTGTTGTTAAACCATGCTAATAAATAACTGAAAACCTCTCATACTCCTTCTGGTACGGTTCCCACTTAACTTTTACTTCCTTTACCCGTGCCCAAGGAGGTCCTTTATGACACCAAGCAATAACTTCTTCAATCTTTTTTTTATCTCCTTCAAAGACTGCCTCTACGCTGCCATCAGGGAGATTTCTCACCCATCCTGTCAGTCCTAACCGAACAGCCTCATCCTGGGTAGAAGCACGGAAAAACACTCCCTGCACTTTACCTGTAATAATTACATGGGCCCGTGCCTTCTCCATGTGTCTTCCTCCAAGGGAATTTAATGATATGAATGTATAAAATACAAAAATAAAATGTCAATAACTCATTTTTCCCATTCCATCCTTACCTGCATCCAACGTAACAAATCATTACGGGTAATAACTCCCACCACCTGATTATCTTCAACTACCGGCACCTGATGAATGTCACGAGTAGTTAAACGCTGCAAGACAATAGCAGCATCATCTTCTGGGAGAACCATTTCTAAACGTGCTTTTGGAGTCATAATGTTTGATACTGGAATATCTGCCCAATTTTCAGGTGAAACCTTCTTGACATCTTCTAAACAAATTATGCCTACAATTTCTCTATTGTCTGTAACAATAAATGCCCTTTGGCCCTTTTTTAGAATATAATCTTCAACCAGTATCTTCAGACGTGTATCTGGAGTAACAGTGATGAAGTCACGGGTCATCAAATCTCTTGCCTTTATCCCTTGAAGCAGGTCTTTAAATAATACCTGCTGGTAACTCTTTAAAGAAGCCTGATATAAAAACCAACCAATAAACATAATCCAAAGCCCATTGAGCCATAAACCAGCTAGGATTTGAAATAACCCAAAGAATATAAAAAAAGACGCAATAAATTGTCCCACTTTGGTCGCAATATGGGTGGCACGTCTCAAGCTCCCTGTCACCTTCCAGAGGATAGCTTTTAATACCCGTCCTCCATCCATTGGATATCCTGGAAGCAGGTTAAATCCACCTAGTATAAAATTGATGACAGCTAGATATTTGGTTAAGGCAGCCAGAGGTTCACTAAAGGGTCTTATCAGCCACCATAATCCTAAAAACAATAGCCCAAGAAAAAAACTGGCTAAAGGTCCGGCAATGGCTATGGTAAATTCCGCGTGAGGTGTAGGAGGTTCTCTGGCAATTTGGGCAACCCCTCCCAAAATGAACAGAGTGATACTCCTTACTTCTTCTCCTTGTTTTTTGGCCACCAGAGAATGGGATAGTTCATGCAGGATTACGGATACAAACAAAAGCAGGGAAGCCAGAATACCCATAGCCCAGTTTAATTGCACTGACCAATGAGGATAGTGACGAGGGAAATAGTAGACAGCCAGTGTCCAGCTAAAGAAAACAAAAATAATAAACCAGCTAAAATCAAGACGAACCTCTATGCCAAAAATACGCCCTATTTTTATGCCTGTCATATTGGCATACCTCCTTTAGTTTTCAAAAAGACGTGGCTGATATATTTTTTTGGGCTTCTCTAACTTAAACCAGCGAGGCAAACAGGCATCTGTGAAGTCTAAATCTGGGTTTTTACAACGGCAAACAATTACTTTTAAGCCCAGTTTTTCCGCCTGTTTTTTTATATTTTCATATCCACGTTTGCGCATAGGTAAGGGTATAAGTCTAGAGAGGGTTTTGCTTCCAACCGTATCCCAACTTTCCTTAGGGAAACAGCTCAAAATTAGTTTGCTTACCAAAGAAGGTAGCTCTTTTTGAAGGCGTTCTATAATCCGAGGACGCAGTTGCAAATAATTGAGAATAACTTCCTTTATGCCACACTCTTTTATAGCCTTCAAAAGCGGTTTAAAGCTTTCTTCTGTATCACTATAAAAAGGAATTAAAGGATCAATACGTGCCCTTGGTTTCAGCCCCCACTTACAAAGGCGCATGGCTCCTTCTATACGGGCAAGGCCTGAAGGGGCAGCTGGTTCAAAAAGGCGGCAATAATCTTCATTGAGAGATACCACGTCTATGGTGGCCTGAAGCTGGTTAACATGGCGGGAGAATAATCTCTTAAATCCTTCTGGCACCACACCCTTGGTCAGAAAACCTATGTTAAAGCCCCTGTGAAGCAAAATGGCCATGGTGCGGTAAGTGACATCTAAAATATCTGGATGGAGCTGAAAACATTCAGAAGCAGTGTTGAATAAAATAGGGGTTCCTCTGGGTAAAAGACGACTTTCTTTTTGTATCAGTTCAGGTAGATTCTGATAAAGATAAACTATCCCTTTGGGTGGAGAGATGGCATATCCCCTAGCATAACAATAAACGCAAGCAAAACCACATCCCAACGTTACATTAAGGGCAAAGGCCTTTTTAAGACAACCAAATTCTGCCCGATGTAAGGCACGAGATTTCTTTAAAATAGGAATAACCGAATAAGAAAATCCCATTACCAGAAACCGTGTTCTTTTAAGAAGGCCTCTGTAAGCCCTGTTTGTTTATCTTGCCAAGCAGAAAGCAATCTGGCTACGTATTTACCAATTAAATCTGTTTCAACATTTACTTTATCTCCCACTTTAAGCTGTCCCAGAGTGGTTACATGAGCCGTGTGGGGAATAATATTCACGGAAAAACCATTTTCCAAACATTGATTGACTGTCAAACTGACCCCATCAATGGCCACCGAACCTTTTTCTACCAGATATTGCATCCAGTTTGAAGGCAGGCTAAAACTAAAAACAATATGACTACCCTTTTCTTGGCGGCCCGTAACTACACCTGTGGTATCTATATGACCAGTCACCAGATGACCACCTAGTCTGTCTCCGAAACGCAGGGCCCGTTCTAAATTAACCTCCTTACCCGGTTGGACATTGCTAAAAGTAGTGCGACTTAAGGTTTCAGAAGATAATTCTACACTAAAAACATTATTATGAATATCAATAACAGTCAAGCATGCTCCATTTACAGCTATACTGTCACCAATTTTTAAATCATCCATTTTAAATGCCGGCCTGATATGAAATCTGGCCTCTTGACCGGGTTTATCTATCCTTACAATAGTGCCCTTCCCTTCTACAAGACCTGTAAACACCAAAAAACCTCCGTTGAACGACTTATCTTCACACTAGGCAATTATTAGTTGGGTGTCAATACCTTTTTTCTTTACAATTTCCATAAATTCAATTATAAAAGAGATGCAGAAATTAATCTATTTTTAAAAAGGTAGGCAAGGAGAAATATGGAAAGGGAGGTTGAAGATGCCAGTGAAAGTGCTAGAAGAATGGTTCAATGCCTGTTCGGGGTGTGAAATTAGCATCCTGAATATGGGCGATGCATTAGTAGAAATGTTATCGGAATTAGAATTTGTTCACATCCCTGTATTGATGGATCATAAGTATTATGGCCAGACTGGTGAAGGAAGCCAGGTGGAAATTCCAGAAGCAGATATAGCAATTGTTTCTGGTGGAATCAGGAATGAAGAACATAAAGAATTACTTGAAGAAATTCGGAAAAAGTGCAAAACCTTAATTGCGCTTGGGAGTTGTGCAACAAATGGTGGCATCCCCGCTTTGGCCAACATGTGGACAAAGGATGAAGCCTTAAAAAATATTTATTCTACTATTACCACTGACTCAGCCTCACCCCCTGATAGAGTACCAGCTTGGTTGGATAGGGTATTTGCAGTAGACGAGATTGTCAAAGTAGATATATATATCCCAGGATGCCCTCCGCATCCCAAAAACATAGCCGATGCTCTAACGGCAGTATTAAAAGGAGAAAGCTGGTCATTACCAGAGAGAAGTGTATGTGATACCTGTCCAACCATTCGAGAGAAGAAAGCCAGTAGTGGCACGATTAAACGTTCCTTAGAGAATGCGGACTTTGATCCGGAAAAACCCATTGATCAGATGCGTTGTTTAATGGAACAGGGATTTATCTGCTTAGGGCCAGTAACCAGAGCGGGCTGTCGTGGGGACAGTGATGCACCAAGATGCATTAAGGCCAGGATTGGGTGCAGAGGTTGTTTTGGGCCCATCCGGAAAGGAGCTAGACCGATGGTAGATATGATGGGGGCTTGGTCATCAATAGGACTGAATGCACAGGCAGTTCCGGACAGGAGAGCACTTTTGAACAGATTTATTGGTGCACACAACAACTTAAGGCCATTACCTAAAAGATAAGGAGGGTAAAAAGTGGGGAAGACACTAACCATTCAACCTGTGACCAGGATAGAGGGACATGCCAAGGTATTAATTGAACTGGATGATAACGGCAATGTGGCTGATGCCAAAATGGCCATCGTTGCCTTAAGGGGCTTTGAGCAATTTTGCATAGGGCGTGCAGCTGACGAGATGCCCCGCATTGTTAACCGTATTTGTGGTATTTGTCCTTGGAGCCACCATCTAGCCTCAAACAAGGCGGTAGATAAGGTTTACGGGGTGACCCCGCCACCTGCGGGGGAGAAATTGAGACGGCTCATGCAACATCTTTCATGGATACCCGACAAGATTTTGCACTTTTACTTCTTAGCGGCCCCTGACTTTATCATGGGACCGGATGCTGATCCCAGTGTGCGCAATGTATTGGGAGTGCTCAAGAGCAATCCGGATTTAGGGATGAAAGTAGTAAAGATGCGCCAGCTAGGGTCGATGCTCATTGAGAACTTTGCAGGTAAGGTCATTCATCCGGCAGCAGGTGTGCCAGGTGGATTTAGCAAACCGATGACCGAGGCTGAGCGTGAAGAGCTTTTAAAGGGGGCAGAAGAGCTACTAGAATTTGCCAAATTTTCTATTGATTTAGCCAAAAAGGACATCTTTCCCAAATATATGGATCTCATTGAAAACGTGGGTGTCATTAAAACAGGCTTTATTGGGACGGTCAGTGAAGATGGGAGTTGGGAGATATATGATGGTAAATTGCGGATGATGAAAGCTGATGGGAGTTATGAAGACTTCAGCTATGAGCAATACACTGACTACATTGCCGAGCACGTTGAGCCTTGGGCCTATGTAAAATTTCCCTATGCGAAGAGATGGGGTGAATTTGCGCTTGAGTTTGACAATCCGACGATTTATCGGAGCAACTGTTTAGCTCGGATTAACGTTTGTGATAAGATGCCCACTCCGTTGGCACAGGCGGAGCTGGAGGAATTCAGGGAGAAATTTGGACGTCCATGTCAATACACCATTCTTTATAACTATGCTCGTTTGATAGAGCTTTTGTGTAATGCTGAGTCTGCGGTGGCCTTATTAAAAGATCCAGAGATTACTGATAGGAATGTTCGGACAAAGGTAGAACCACAGGCCGGACGAGGTGTGGGGTGCGTAGAGTCACTTCAAGGTACTCTTATCCATGATTATGAAGCTGATCAAAACGGTCTGATTACTCGAGTAAATCTTATTGTGGGTTCAACTCATAATGCGGCACCAATGAATTTAAGCGTGAAACAAGCTGCCCAGGCTCTTATTCAAGGTGGTAATTATGACCAGGGATTATTAAATAAAATAGAAATAGTCATTAGGGCTTATAATCCCTAGTCCGGTTAGGCAGTTAAGCAGATTTATTAAAAAATTTTTGAAAAAGGTCATTACATAACATAGACGGTATCCCAAAATCCGCGATTGATTTGAGGGGAAGGTGTATTTAAGAGGGAAAGAAGGAAAATTATAGTATTCCGCAAAAGTTGACATAAAATAAACTTAAATTTCCTTA
>JAGHCL010000075.1 GCA_021160485.1 Candidatus Desulfofervidaceae bacterium | reverse complement strand
CTCTTTATACAGAGAGCAAATTTTATTACATCCATAAGGACAAGAATCTGGGACTAAGCAAAGATAATTTCTTTTCCTTTGAGCAGTCTTTAAATTATTATTATCGTGCCTTTGACGCCAAGGCTCATGCCTGGGTGGGAGAACAAATATATGCAGTGAAGAATGCGGGTTTTGTCGTTTATAACCTGGCTGATAAATACAAGGGAGGATTAGGTATAGAAGTGGGTTATACCTTTAAAAACGGTTTAAGACTGGCATTTAATTTAACTAACGATTGGCTTAAACACGTTGGTTATTCAGACACGGTAAAACAAACTGTGTTTACGATTACCGTAGGCACAAATTTCTAAGGAGATGGGTATGAAAAGGATAGGGCAAATAGCCATATTTATAGTGGTATTACTTTTTTCTACAAATATCTTTGCTCTCAAGGAGGCAGAGATAAAAAGGAGTTATCATGATTCCTATAATTACGAAAAAATGGGAAATTATAAAGATGCCATCAAGTCTTTAATGCTAGTTTATAAAAATTATCCAAACACATATACCGTAAACTTACGCTTAGGATGGCTTTATTACCTATGGGGCAAATATGCCAACGCCCGTTCACATTATAAAGCAGCCTTGAAAGCCATACCTGGCTCTATTGAAGCAATGCTGGGTCTTTCACTCTCCCTCATGGCACAAGGAAAATGGTCAGAAGTAGAGGCACTCATGTATAAAATTTTAACCATAGATTATTACAATTATTACGGCAACCTGCGTCTCTCTATCGCCTTGCGGATGCAGAAAAAATATGATTTGGCTGAGAAGGTAGATAGAAAGATGCTGACCTTATATCCTAGTGATGTCAATTTTTTGACGGAGTTAGCTCTTGCTTTAAATGCTCAGGGCAAAAAGGAAAAGGCCTATGTTATATTTAACAATATCCTGATTTTGGATCCTAAAAATGTCATTGCCCAGAGTTATATTAAGCGTTAGAAACTTAAAAAAAACTAATACCAAAATGGTGACTAGGAGATGGTTTTGATTAATCACAAGTCACCAACTACTAGTTAATATTCAGACTTCCTGTTTCCAAAACTAAAAAATTAAAAATAAACCTTCTCTGCTTTTTAGTCTCCCAGGTCTTCACAAGTGCTCCTAATTTTGTTAAGCTCAGGCCCAAAATTAAAAGGAGGCGAAAGAATGTCTGAGGAGACACTTACTGAAGAAAGTAAATTTCAGTTTGCTTGTCATAAAGGGCTCTCTTGTTACACCCAGTGTTGCCATGAAGTAAATATCTGGCTTTTACCTTATGATGTTTTAAGAATGAAAAATGCCTTGGGTATTTCTTCAGAAGAATTTTTGATCAAATATACTCTACCCCGAAAAGGACAGAAGGGATTACCGGTGGTGTTATTAAAGATGCAAGACGATGAAAAAAAATCCTGTCCTTTTGTCACGGCTGAAGGTTGCACTATTTATGCGGATAGACCATGGCCCTGCCGGGCATATCCAGTAGAACAAACAGAAGAAGACGGTAAATATCGCTTGATAAAATTTCCTTTTTGCCAGGGATTTGAAGAAAAACGAGAGTGGACGGTAAGTGAATGGAAAAAAGATCAGGGATTAAATCCCTATTTAGAAATGGAAAAGGCTTACAGGGAAGTAACCAACAGCAAGGGTTGGGAGAGAATAACCTTACTTAAAGGCGAACCCTGGCAAATGTTTTATATGGCCTGTTATAACATTGATAGATTCAAAATGTTCGTTAAAGAAAGTCCCTTCCTGAAACGACTCAAAATTCCTCAGGAAAGATGGCAAAGAATAAAAGAAAACGAAACAGAGCTTTTAAAATTTGCCTTTGACTGGGTAAGGTTTGCCATTTTGGGAGAACCCATCTTTGAAATACAAAAATAAAGACAGTTTTTAAGAAGAGGTAAAATAATGTCTGTCCGTGTGCGCTTTGCTCCTAGTCCCACAGGAAAGTTGCATCTGGGTAATGCCCGCACGGCTATTTTTAACTGGTTATTTGCCCGGCAACTTAAAGGTAAATTTGTTCTGCGGATAGAAGATACAGATAAAGAGAGGTCTTCTCCCGAATATGAACAGCAATTAAAAGAAAACCTGAAATGGCTTGGGCTAAGCTGGGATGAAGGCCCGGATGAAGGTGGCCCATTTGCTCCATATCGCCAATCAGAAAGGCTGGAAATTTATCAGCATTACCTCAAAAAACTGTTAGAGCAGGGGAGGGCATATTACTGTTATTGCTCGCAAGAGGAATTGGAGGCGGAAAGGAAACTATGTCTGGCCCAGGGTCATCCTCCCAGGTATTCTGGTAAATGCCGTCATTTAACCGAAACCAAACGCAGACGCTACGAGGCCGAAGGAAGAAGGCCGACAATCAGGTTTATTGTGCCTGACGAAGTAGTAGAATTCACAGATTTACTTAAAGGGAAAATGCGTTTTTATGCTGGTGATATAGGTGATTTTGTCATTGTTCGTTCTAATGGTTTGCCTGCCTATAACTTTGCGGTGGTTATAGATGATGCCCTGATGCAAATCAGCCATGTAATCAGGGGTGAGGATCATCTGGCCAACACTGCCTGCCAGATTTTACTCTATGAGGCTCTAGGTCTTGCCCGCCCTGAGTTTGCCCATCATCCTTTACTCTTAGGGGCCGATAGAAGCAAATTGAGTAAACGTCACGGTGCGGTTTCGGTAGAAGAATACAGAAGAGAAGGATTTTTGCCAGAAGCATTATTTTATTATCTGGCTACTATTGGCACAGGTGGTAAAAAAGAGATTTTAGATAAAGAAGCCCTTATAGCTCAATTTGATTTAAGCAAAATGGGTAGAGGTAATGCGGTTTTTGATCATAAACGTTTGCTGTGGATTAATAAGCACTTTTTGCGTGCTCTACCTCCAGAAACGATATTAGACCATGTCAGACCATTTTTGCCAGCAGATATTAAAGATAGAAATAAGGTTGAAGAAATTATAGCTCTCATCAGAGAGAACATAGAAACATTGAAGGGAATAAAAGAGTTTTGGCCAATCTTTAGCCAAGCTGAACTTGAATTGACAGATGAGGTTATACATATTTTAAAACAGGATGAAGCCAAAACTGTGCTTAATGTATTTTATAAAGAATTTGACATAACACCTCAAAAATACGATGAAATATTTAAAAAAATCCAGCAAAAAACAGGATTAAAGGGGCGTAAACTTATGTTGCCTCTACGTCTAGCCCTCACAGGGCGCAGAAGCGGTCCTGAATTACATAAAATTCTTTCTTTCCTTCCCTCTCAATGGATAAAAGCTCGTATTGAAAAGGCTCTGAGAAATACGTAGATGGGTTAAAAAGTTCATTCAGCATCTGGAGATTTTAACTTTTGTTTGATTTTGACTGCTAGGTCAATTATTTTGTGTCTTATTTTTTCTATATCCACACAAACCAGTTTTTTCTCTTCTATTACCACCTTACCATTCACAATGACTGTTTCTACATCAGCGCCATCAGTTGTGTAAACAAGATGGCAATGTGGATTGTAGATAGGATAAAGATGGGGTTGTTTCAAGTTAATGATAATAATATCTGCTAGCGCGTTTTCTTTTAATCTGGCGGTATTTAGTTTGAAAATATCACTTGGAATCACCGTGGCCATTTCTAAAACCTGTTTGGCTGGCATAGTGATAGGATCCAGTTTTATCCCTTTATGAATTTTGGCAGTTTTATCCATTTCTTGGAACATATCCAGATTGTTATTACTGGCCGGGCCATCTGTACCCAGGACTACAGGGATATCTTTTGAGAGTAAATCAGGCACAGGGCAAAGCCCAGAAGCAAGTTTGAGATTACTCTCTGGATTATGAACTACTCCTACACCGGTGTCTTTAATAATTTTTATGTCTTCTTCTGATAACCAATTGGCATGAACGATAATGGTCCTCTCATCTAAAATACCCAGATTTTCCAGATAAGCTACCGGAGTAAGGCCATGTTCCTTTTTAATCTGTTCTACTTCCCAGTTTGTTTCTGCCACATGGATGAAAAGAAAGGTTTGATAAGTTTGAGCCAGCCTTTTGGCCCTTTTAAGAGTGCTGGCTGAGCAGGTATAGGGAGCATGGGCAAAAAGGGCAGGGGTTATTAAATCAGAATATCCCTGCCACTTTTTTAAAAATTGTTCAGCGTGAGCAATGTTTTGTTCAGGCTCAGGCACACCAGGTGCAGGGAAGTCAATAATACCCTGAGCTAAAATGGCCCTTATACCCAAATCTACACATGCCTTGACGGCGCCGTCTTCGCAAAAATAACCATCAGCAAAACAAGTTGTCCCACCGCTAAGCATTTCCCAACCAGCCAACAGGGTGCCCCAATAAACAAATTCTTCATTCACAAAGGTGCTTTCTATTGGGAAAATATATTCATGAAGCCATTTATCCAAAGGTAAGTCGTCGGCCACTCCTCGCAATAAACTCATGGCGGCATGATTGTGAGCGTTAATCAGTCCGGGCATAACCAATTTGTCTGTGGCCTTTATGACCTTTTGCGCCCGGGAAAAGAATTTCTCTGTCGGCCTTCCCTTACCAATGGCCTTAATTTTATTTTCTTCAATAAATACATACCCAGGGCAAAACCAAGGGTCACCTTCTTCCATCGTAACTACCATAGCATCATAAATGAGCAAATTCATTATTCACCCCTCGTTTAAAGTCCTTTTGTCAACTCTGGCAGAATTTCTCCTGCTTTCCCCAGGAGGCTAATATCTGCTATTTCGGTAGCTGTTGTCCTTTCCAGATTTATTTCTATGACCACAGGTGAGGACGGTTAAACGCTGACATTTGGAGATAATTTCTCTTGCCTTTTTAAAAAGGGAATTTTTACCCATTATTTTTATTTATTTTGCAAACTTTGCGATATCGTCTTATAGAATAAATTATTAAGAAAATAATGCCATTTTGCCACTATAACATAACTCAACTAAACTTTCACCCCAGGTTTGCTAGTGTTTCGTAAAAACACCAAAATGGATCATGGGATAAGGGAGTAAGGCTATATGTCTTTAATTTTAAACGAAAATATGTCCCCAGTTGCATGGGGCCTTTGTCTGTTAAAATTATATCCTGTCGTTCTTCCTGTGTTAAAAAGGCCATCTGAGTACCGCTAAAAAGCTCAGTTAATCCATCTCGCCAAGCAGGATGATATGTCTGGGGATAGGTGAGTAATATTTCCCGCCAGCAATAAGGTTTTCCTTTACCTGTAAAAGCAGAAACAAAAAATACCTGGTAAGTTGAGCTTAAATTGGCAATATCCTCAGGTGTAGGCAGTTTTCCTTCTCCATAAACACCAAGCCCCTTGATGGGCAAATTTTTTCTCTTCATAACTGAGATAGCTAATTTAAGCGTAGGACCCCGGGGGTGAGTGGTTTCGTCAAAAAATAAGATAATAGCCTCAGGGACGAAACGGAGGATAAACTTTAAAAAAGTCTGACAATAAGTGATATCTTTGTCGCCATAGCTGGAGCGAATAAGTTTATCAATATAAGGCACAACACAAAACCGAGCGCCCTTTTGCAAAAAATTTACACTTGCCTTTAAAATGGTGATCAAAAGGGGTAAAAATAGTTTCAGACGATATTTTTCCTGAAAATATCTGTGTTTTAGATAAAGAAGGTGTTTAAAAAGTTCTTCCGCGGTGCTTTCCCAGGGAACGCTTTCTTTTCCGGCCAAAATTTGCCAGGCTGATGGAGAAAGAATGTCTTTGACTGTTTCTCTGGCCAGAGAATAAAACGGGGAGTTTAAAACCTTCATCTGCCAGAGATATTCAATAAGGGGCATTTCTATTAAGCGATGTAACCATAACTTAATTAAAGGTATGATTTCTTCTGAAAGGGTAGAGGAAAACTGAGGCCACAAATGAGCTATCTCTTCTTTCCATGAGGATAATTCCTTCCATTGGTTAGAAAAATCTGCAATACCCCAACCAGAGGGGGCACCCATAGAAGCATTATGGAGAGTAAGCACGGGCCGACGGGTAAGGAGACTTACTGTTTCAGCCAGATGACGGGCAAACATTAATTCTTGGGCATTTTTTTGTAAAAGCTCTTCAAAATATTTTATATCCAGTTGGGGATAGCGTGGCCAGGAGATTAGCTGCATCCCTTGCATTATATAAACATAAGGGCTAAAATGGCAACAATTTTTTAGAGAAAGAGGGATATGATAGTGAAAATAGGATTGATTGGATGTGGAGCGATAGGAACAACTATTGCCAAAGCTGTAGAAAAAGGTCTGCTGAATAACTTTACGATTACGGCTATATTTGACCTTTGTTTGGAAAGAGCAAAAGAGTTAAACAAGATTCTTTCATCTCCTCCCTTTATTGCTTCAACTTTTAATAGCTTCCTTCAGCAACCTCTGGATTTAGTTATAGAAGCGGCTTCACCCAAAGCCGTAGAGGAATATGCGGAAGAGGTGTTATTAAACCACAATGATTTAATGATTATGAGCGTTGGAGCATTGTTGAAAAATGGCCTTTTAAAAAGGCTTGAGGAAGTTGCACATAAGCAAGGTTGCAGAATTTACATTCCCTCTGGGGCTATTGCCGGAATAGACGCAATAAAGGCAGCCACGTTAGGAGGAATAGAAGAAGTAATTATCACCACTAGGAAACGTCCTGAGAGCTTGAAGGGTGCTCCATATCTTGAAAAAAAGGGAATAGATTTAAAAACTATTTCTTCAGCTATCCTTATATATGAAGGGCCAGCAGAGGAAGCAGTAATGTTCTTCCCGGCGAATGTTAATGTAGCCGCAGTTTTAAGTCTGGCTGGTATTGGACCGAAAAAAACAAAGGTCAGAGTTATCGCTGACCCTCATATTGACACCAACCAGCATGAAATTAAAGTAAAAGGCGACTTTGGTGAGATGGTTTGTCTAACGGCCAACTTCCCCTGTCCTGATAATCCCAAAACAAGTTATCTGGCAGCCCTTTCGGCGATTAAGACTTTAGAGGAAACGACAAAGGTAGTTAGGATTGGAACATAGTAGGAGGACAAAGATGAACGCATTGCAAAAAGAGATTCTTTCTCTAAAAGAAAAAAAGCACGCTGTTATTTTGGCCCATAATTACCAGAGACCCGAAATTCAGGATATTGCCGATTTTATAGGCGATAGTATTGAACTTTGTCGCAAAGCCCGCGCAACAGAAGCACAAATTATCGTTTTTTGTGGTGTGGATTTTATGGCCCAATCGGCCGTTATTCTTAATCCTGATAAAAAAGTGCTTATTCCTAGCAAAGGAGCCCTCTGCCCTATGGCTCAGATGTTACCACCTGATTATTTAAAGCTCTGGCAAGAAAAATATCCTGGTGTACCTTCTGTGCTTTATGTCAATACCCTAGGTGAAGCCAAGGCCTTGTGTGATGTATGTTGCACTTCAGCTAATGCTGTTAAGGTAGTAGAAAAAATACCAAGTGAGAAAATCTTGTTTGGCCCAGACAGCCATCTGGCCGCTTATGTAGCTAAGAAAACAGGGAAAGAGATCATCCCTGTGCCTCCACGTGGTTACTGCCCTGCGCATGTATTGTTTGAAGCAGAAGATTTATTGGCGTTGAAAAAGCGATATCCTGAAGCTGTACTTATGGTTCACCCCGAATGTCCCATGGAAGCGCTTGAAGTAGCCGATTTTGTAGGGAGTACCTCACAAATGTGTCGTTTTGCGCAGGAAACAAAGGCAAAAACGCTCCTAGTAGGAACAGAAATAGGTCTCATTTATCGTCTGAAGAAAGAAAACCCGGATAAGGAATTCATTCCAGCCTACCCAGAAGCTGTCTGCACGGCTATGAAGGCAAACACTTTAGAAAAATTATACCTTGCCCTCAAGGAAGAGCGTTATGAGGTAGCCTTACCTCAGGAAACAATAGAACAAGCCCAAAAAAGCCTAGAAAAAATGGTAGAAGTAGTCAAATAATCAGTATTAAACCCATTTTTGAAAGATATATATTTTATCTAGAAATTGTAAGGCAAATACTGTAAACGGGCTCTGAGTCAAATAAGTAGTGAGGGAAAGTTATAATTTCCGTTTGAAAGGAAGTGGCACTAATTCTATACCTGCTTCTTTTAACATTTCTTGGGATAGTTCATCGGGATAGCCTTCAGCGTAATAAATCTTTTTTATACCAGCATTAATAAGCATCTTTGCACAAATCACGCAGGGGAAATTTGTACAATAAATCACGGCCCCTTCTACCGGAATGCCGTAACGGGCAGCCTGACAGAGACAGTTTTGTTCAGCATGTACCGCCCGGCACAGCTCGTGTCTTTCCCCAGAAGGTATTTGCATCTTCTCCCGTAAGCAACCTATATCCAAACAATGGGCAAGTCCAGAGGGGGCACCATTATAACCAGTGGCAAGAATACGCTTATTTTTAACCAAAACGGCTCCTACCTTCCGACGCAGACAGGTAGAACGTCCGGCCACAAGATAAGCAATAGACATAAAATATTCATCCCAACTAGGTCTAGACATCCTTAATATATCCGCCAAGCAAAAAGCGGGAACTCAGCACAAAACTCTCTTACTTCCTTTTTTACTTTCTGAATAGTGTCTTCGTCTTTTACATCGGCCAGCACACGGAGGATAAAGTTACCGATGACTTCCATTTCCTTTTCTTTCATACCTCGGGTAGTAACCGCCGGAGTACCAATGCGAATACCGCTAGTGATAAAAGGACTTTGAGTATCAAAAGGAATGGCATTTTTGTTTACAGTAATACCGGCCGCATCCAAAGCTTTTTCGGCATCTTTGCCAGTGATGCCTTTATCGCTTAAATCTATAAGAAAAAGGTGGTTATCTGTACCACCAGAAACAAGGCGATAACCTGCATTCTGAAGGATTTCTGCTAGTTTTTTTGTATTAGTCACAATCTGGCGTTGGTATTCTTTGAAACTTTCGGCCAAGGCTTCTTTAAAGGCTAAGGCTTTTGCCGCAATAATGTGCATCATCGGCCCACCTTGAATACCGGGGAAAGTGCTTTTGTTAAGTGCTTTGGCAAATTCTTCTTTGGCAAGAATGAATCCTCCTCGGGGTCCTCGCATAGTCTTGTGCGTTGTTGAAGTCACAAAATGGGCATAGGGAACAGGGGAGGGATGAATGCCAGCTGCAATCAGTCCAGCAATATGAGCCATGTCCACCATCAGATAGGCCTCTACTTCATCGGCAATTTCTCTGAATTTTTTAAAATCAATTATTCTTGGATAGGCACTTGCTCCTGCTAAGATGAGCTTTGGTTTGTGCTCTAAAGCCAACCGGCGTACTTCGTCATAGTCAATTGTTTCTGTTTCTTTAGACACACCATAGGAAACAATATTATAAAGCTGGCCGGAAAAATTTACTGGACTTCCGTGACTTAAGTGGCCACCATGAGGCAAGCTCATACTAAGAATTGTATCGCCTGGCTTGAGAATGCTAAGATAAACTGCCATATTGGCTTGAGTACCAGAATGTGGCTGAACATTAGCATATTCGGCTCCAAAAATTTGTTTTACCCTTTCTATAGCTAATGTTTCAGCAATGTCTACATAATCACAGCCGCCATAATAGCGCCTACCTGGGTAGCCTTCAGCATACTTGTGGGTCATCACACTGGACATCACCTGACGCACCCAGGGACTGGCAATGTTTTCCGAGGCAATGAGCTCAAGTTTATACTTCTGGCGTTCCCATTCACCTTCTAAGGCCTTCACCAATTCCGGGTCAAAGCGTTTAAGATAGCTATAGTCATCAATAACATGATATTCATTGTCAATTTGTTCTAAGCGACGGGCATGTCTGCCACCAGCAAATTCTGTGTTGAGCCAGGCATTCAAAATTTCTAAGGCCCGTCCCTGACCAATATCTCTCTCACCCAAAACGAGAATATTGGCATCATTATGTTCACGACTGGCCCGGGCTAAATACACATTGTTACATAAAGCTGCCCTTACTCCAGGTAAACGATTGGCGACAATGGACATCCCAATACCACTCCCACATATGAGAATACCCCGTCTGTATTCTTGACTGGCGATGGCCTGTGCTACAGCATGGGCAAAATAAGGGTAATCAACAGCCTCTTCTGAATCCGTGCCTATATCTGTCACTTCGTAACCTCGTTCTATCAGCGCCGCCTTTATAAATTCTTTGAGTTTGTAACCAGCGTGATCTGAACCAATGATAATTTTGTCCATGATAAAACTCCTTATTTCTCGAACTTCTTAAAAACAAGAGTGGCATTGGTGCCGCCAAAACCAAAAGAATTGGACATGGCTATTTTGATATCAGCCTTTCTTGCCTGATTAGGCACATAGTCTAAATCACATTCTGGGTCCGGATATTCATAATTTATCGTTGGCGGAATGACACCTGTATGAAGAGCAAGGACGGTAAAGGCAGACTCAATTCCACCAGCACCACCTAAAAGATGCCCTGTCATAGACTTGGTAGAACTGACCGCCAATTTGGAAGCATGTTCTTTGAACACAGCCTTAATGGCCTTTGTTTCAGCGGCATCGTTTAATTTGGTAGAAGTGCCATGGGCATTAATGTAATCTACCTCTTCTGGTTTAATACCTGCATTTTTTAAGGCATTTTCCATACACAATATGGT
>JAGHCL010000006.1 GCA_021160485.1 Candidatus Desulfofervidaceae bacterium | reverse complement strand
TTAGGCAACATTTTCATTGGTGCTGTTCATGATTATCTATCTCTGATGAGCTCGGTCCGCTATGATGGGCATTCCGTGCAATGGATCGCTGGCCGGGTAATTAAAAAACGCACGGGCTTTATTTTCGCCTGGTTCATTTTCTTTGTTCTAATTCTGGTAGTAGCTGCCTTTGGTGCAGTTTTAGGAAAGGTTTTTGTCGTCAAACCACAGGTGCCTTCTTCTTGTCTATTGATAATTATGGCCGCCTTAATCCTGGGTGCATTGTTCTACCGTCTGAGAGTGAATTTTGGTCTGGCAACTGTCATTGGTATTGGCATGTTAATCCTTGCACTCTGGTTGGGAATAAAAATCCCAATTAAAGCAAACTATCAAGTCTGGATGATTATACTCTTTTTTTACATTATCATTGCTGCCTCCCTACCTGTTCATGTGCTTTTGCAACCAAGAGACTACCTCAATGCCTGGTTACTCATTGGAGGATTAGTCCTGGGCAGTATAACTGTGATCTTTTCTCTCACCAAAATTCAATTGCCTGCTGTAACCAGTTTTAACGTCTCTCTTATTGCTGGCAAACCCACTCCTTTTTGGCCGGTCGTCCCTCTGATTATTGCCTGTGGTTCATTATCTGGCTTCCACTCCCTCGTCGCTTCAGGCACAACCTCTAAACAGCTCTCTCAAGAAATAGAAGGATTATTCATTGGCTATGGCTCTATGCTTACTGAGGGCTTCCTCTCTACTTTAGTCATTACAGTCGTGGGTGCTTATGGTTTTAGCATTTTTTCTCCAGATGTAACGGCTACACTAAAAAGCAGTGCCCTCTCTTTTGCCCAACATTATGTAGGAGCAGTTAAAACCTGTGGTGGTCCCGTAGGAGTCTTTGCCAAGGCATATGGTTTAGCCGTGCATACGGTATTAAAGTTACCCAAGGAGTTCATTACCATCCTGGCCGCGATGTGGGTTGCCAGTTTTGCCATGACTACTTTAGACACTACCAATCGTCTAGCCCGGTATACGCTCACAGAACTTTGCGAACCTTTAAAAAATGGAGCTCCTTCCCTCTTTAATTTTCTAATAAATCGCTGGATTGCTTCCATTATTCCTGCCGCCATCGGCATCGGCCTAGCATGGACGGGAGCATGGTCTGTTATTTGGCCCGCCTTCGGTGGTGCCAATCAAATGCTGGCCTCTATTGCCTTAATTACCGTATCTGCTTGGGTAATAAGAGTGCAAAAACAGCAGGGTTGGTTTTGTTTCATTCCAGCGTTAGCTCTCTGGATTACCGTCACTCTAGCTATGGTCTGGTATCTCTTTGTAGCTGTGCCTACCTTTATGACAAAAAGTCCTTTCCAGGCCTACGCCATTGGTGCTATGATTGTCATCATGTTGCTTTTAAATCTTTTACTTATTTACGATTACTTCAAACCTGAAAAGCAGAGGTAGAAAATGCGTCATAATCTCTGGCAGGCCTTAAAACAACACCTGTTTGATCTTGCAGCTGGGTTTAAAGACCACAGTGTCAATGCCCTGGAGAGGGAATTACAGGAAATGGAAAATGCCTTTGCCCTATTGGTGTGTGGGAGTTTAACCGGACTCCCCGCACCTCCCACTTTGCTGGGATTAAAACTCCTGCCTTATCTGGAAAGAGAGATGACTATCATGTTTGCTAAGTCTCGGTCTTTGGACGATAAACTTGCCCAATGGGCAGATTTAGTAGATTTATGAAAAGGGTGTTTTTCTTTCTAGGGAAAGGAGGTGTGGGCAAATCTACCCTTTCTGCCAGCTTAGCCTATCATCTTTCTCACAAAGGGCATAAAGTTTATTGGGCCTCTATTGATCCAGCCCACAATTTATACGACATTCTTTCCTTGCCACCTTTCATGGGTGTAAAACAGGTGGAACCATGTCTCTGGGTAGAAGAGGTGGACATAGATGCATATTTACGCCTTTTTTTACAGGAAATTGAAACAAAAACAAAGCATATTTACAGCTACCTGCAAGTCCTGAATTTAGAAAAGATGTTTACATTGGTAAAAAATGCGCCGGGGATGGAAGAATCGGCCGTTCTTTATGCCTTAAGAGATATTTTGACAAAACACAAAGATATAGACTACATTATTATTGATACCCCACCAACAGGGCTTATGTTGAAAATTTTCACTCTTCCTTTTGTAACAAAGTTGTGGTTGGAAAAACTGATGAAGTGGCGAAAGACTATCCTAGATCGTCGTCGGAGTATCGCTCACATCAAGGGAAAAGATTACTTTGGAAAAAATACAGCCCTTGAACTGAAAGAAGATACTGTTTTCCAAGAATTGAAAGACCAAGAAAAAACTGTGGAATTTTTGCAGACTTTGCTTACAAATAAAGAAAAAACCTGTTTTTTCCTGGTATTAAACCCCGATAAGCTTTCCCTTATAGAGGGAAAGCGTATTTTAGAAGTTCTAAAGACACTCAATTTACATATCGCTTTAATCCTTCTAAATAAAACAGGATTTATACCTCTTTCTCAGAGACTAAATTCCTTTAAAAACATACCTGTAAAAAAAATCCCATTTCTTGGTCATAACTTGGATAAAGACAGCTTATTAAAATTGGCCACTTATTGGGTAGAAGATGTTTGTCAGTAACCAGATATTTTTTCTTTTCCTAAGTATTGCTTTTATTACTATTGGGATTTACTGGTGGGGCTACAGACACAATTTACACTTATGCCAATATTGGGCCCAAATCTTAGAGAAATCCTTTCAGCCGAAAGAAAAACAATACACCTGGTTAGGTGGTGTAGTGGGCTTTACAGCCGAATATTACACTCCTCCATTCAAAAAGATAAAGGTCGTTTTATGCTTAAAACCAAGGCAAAGTCTACTCTATTGGCCATTTGGACTCATTACTGGGAGTAAAGACAAAATACAAGTGCTTTTCTATCTACCCTGGCAGATAAAAGAAGAAAGGCATCTGGTTAAAAAACAATTACGGATGCCTAAAATCTATAATCAGGCTAAAATGAAATCAACAGACATTCTGTTTCAGAACCAGAAATTCCAACTGTTTTTTGAAACAACTCCTTTTGAGACGCAACTTCTAGAACGTCTAACCCCTACCCAACTATCTGCTCTGAAGCACCTCGCTTTGACCAAAGAAAACCACATTTTATACGTAGAATTCCATTTCCGTCCCCACAAGATAGAAGAAATTTCTCAAGCTATTAGGCTTCTTGCCTCGGTCTATCAAAAGAGGACCCCTGTAAGCACTTAACAGGGGCCCTCTTTTTCCAGCAATTAAAACTTATATTCCTTTATTAACCATCGCATCCGCTGCAAGAAGAACAGCCACCCGGCATACAAATGGAAGATACTTCAGCCAACTCTTCTGCAGTAGCTGGACGCACATTTACAATCACTACTTTAAAATGGAGATTTTCACCTGCTAGTGGGTGGTTAAAATCTAACAGAGCTGTCTCTTCTTTCTTCTCCTTGATGGTGAAATACATTGGATTTCCTTGAGTATCTACTGTCCGATACATATGTCCTTCTTCCAACTCTAAGTCTGAGGGAAAGTCAGTTAAGGGCACCTCTCGCATCAATTCGGGTCTTACTTCTCCAAACCCTTCAGCAGGCGTAAGTGTAACTTCAGCGCTTGCTCCAGACTCTAATCCCCTTAGTTTCTCTTCTAAAGCCGGAAAGATTTGTCCCCTTCCAAAAATAAAGGAATACCGTGCTGGCTGGTCTCCACCTTCCACAATCTCTCCTGAGTCCAGTTTGACCGTGTATTCAATTTCTACCACGGTGTCATTGTCAATTTTCATCCTTACCTCCTAAGAATTAAAAAACTTACTCAAGCAAAAATGCTCAAGTTAGTCCACTATAAATTATTTCTTTTAAGGTGTCAAATGAGAAAAAGCTAAAAAAACCCCCATGACCTATACTCTATTGTCTATGGTTTACATCAGAATCTCTACTTTCCTTTTTCCAAATTCAGCAAAAACTCCTTCCAGGCCAAACCTGCAGCGTAGCCAGTCAGGCCTTTTTGGCCTATTACCCGATGGCAGGGTATAAGTATAGGTAGAGGATTGGCACGGCAAGCCTGGGCGACCGCGCGAAAAGCCCTAGGTCTTTTTAGCCTTTCTGCTAATGCCCGGTAAGTAATAGTTTCACCATACGGGATGTGCAAAAGTGCTTTCCAAACAGTTTTTTGAAAAGGAGTGCCGATAAAGGTCAGGGGTAAGGAAAAAGCAGAAAGGTGTTTATTAAAGTAAGCGGTAAGGGTCTTTTGCACTTCCTGAAATAAGAAATTACGACCTTTTTCAAACTTTACTTTTTTTAAATGGCGCTTCAGGTGTTTAAAGCAAGGACTTACTTCAAATAAAGGTGCTCTCTTTGTAGCGAAATTAGGCAGAATAAGTCCACAAACTCTTTCTTCCAATGTCAATAGGGTAATTTCCCATCCTTGACAGCAAATATTATAAAAGTAAATTGTGTGCATTAGCTTGAAAATCTCCTCCCTTGCCAGGTATTCCTTTCCTCCAAAACCTGGTTGATTAAATTTAGAGTCTCCCTTTTTCGCAGTGACCAGTCTGGAGCAATCAACTCTTCTGGACGAGGGTCGCCCATCAGGCGCTGGATAACAACTCTGGAAGGTAATAATTCTAAGGCTTCCACTAAAATATCTATGTATTCTTCCTGGGAAAGAGGTGTATATTTTCCTTTTTCGTAAAGGCTGGCTAATCTTGTTCCTTTGACGACATAAAGATGATGGAATTTAATACCATCCACGGGCAATTGTCCCAAGGCCCTTACCGTCGCCAGCATATCTGCCTTTGTTTCTCCGGGTAACCCTAGAATAATATGCACACAAATCAGGATACCCCTTCCCGACGTGAGTTTAATTGCCTGCAAAAAGTCTTCATAAGTATGCCCCCGGTTAATAAAGTCCAAAGTTCGATTATGTATAGACTGGAGACCATATTCAATCCAGACCTGATATTTATTAGTATAGCTTGCAAGTAAATCAATGATTTTTTCATCCACACAATCTGGTCTTGTGCCTACGGCTAGGCCCACGATGTCTTCGTGGGCAAGGGCTTCTTCATATAAGGCCTTTAACTTTTCATAAGGGCCGTAAGTGTTACAAAAAGACTGAAAATAAGCGATGAATTTTTCTGCCTTATACCGTCGTGCGAGAAAGGTCTTTGCCTGCACAATTTGTTCTGAGATAGAAATACCCTTAGCATAAGCCCCTGTGCCTGAACCATAGGGATTGCAGTATATACACCCCCCTTTCCCTTTAGAGCCGTCACGGTTAGGACAACTTAATCCCGCATCAAGACTGATTTTATGCACTCGGCAACCAAAGGACTGACGTAAAAAGGTATTGAAATCATAATAGCGTTTATGTTGTTTGTTGTGTATCCTCTCGGCTTTCATGTCCGGCTATATATTTTTCAGCACTTACGGCTGCAATCGCACCATCGCCTACAGCCGTAGATATCTGTTTTAAGACATTATTACGGACATCGCCAGCGGCAAAAATGCCCTTAACCGATGTCCGACAATAAACATCAGTTACAATATACCCTCGCTCATCCAGTTCTACTATGTCTTTCACCAGTTCTGAATTTGGGTCCATACCGACGAATATGAAACATCCTTCTACTTTTAATTCCGACACCTGACCATTTTTGCGGTTTTCCAGCACAACGGCTTGAACACTATTTTCTCCTTTTATTTCCTTTACAACACTGCTCCAGATAAATTCTATTTTATCATTTTTAAAGGCCTCTTCTTGTAAAACCTTTGCTGCCCGGAGTTCATCCCGCCGGTGGATAATAAAAACCCTTCTGGCAAATTTGGTTAAATGTAAGGCCTCCACCAGGGCTGTGTCTCCTCCCCCAACAACGGCCACATCCATGTCCCGAAAGAAGAGGGCATCACAGGTGCCACAATAAGATACACCCCTTCCGGTAAACTCTTTTTCTCCTGGCACACCAAGTTTTCTATACTTAGCGCCAGTGGCAATAATTAAGGCCCGAGCCTCCAAAATTTCTGTATCCGAGTAAACCAACCTTTTTTCTCCCTGAATCTCTATTTTCTTTACCTCATACGGTGCTTTTATTTCCATGCCCAAGTTCTTTACTTGTCTTTCAAATCTCATCATCAATTCTGGACCATCTATTCCTTCTGGAAACCCCGGATAATTATCTACCTTTGTGGTAATCATCACCTGCCCACCCGGCATCATCTTTTCTAAAATTACTCCCTTCAACCTCGCCCTCGCAATATAAATACCTGCCGTTAGTCCCGCTGGTCCTCCACCAATAATGATGACGTCATAACTGGCCATAGATGCCTCCTTTTTTGTTACAATTAACTATTTTCTACAATTAATTTCTTCTCCGATTTTTCTCTTCTATATCAAACTATATACTTCTTTAATTAAAAGGGAAAGTTATCAAAAAGCTAGAAATAATGTTTATTTTATGATAAAATGTTTCAACTTTAAAGGGAGGTTTTCTGAAAATGAAAATATCACAAGCTACTTTATATTATCAAACCATACTACTTCCTCCGAAAAACAAAGCATTTACTACATCATGAATGTTACTGGACATTTATTTATATTTGGTCTATCTTTTAACGTCGGTCTTTTCAGTGGGTCAACTCTTAATAAAGTAGAGGTAGCTTATGGCAACACAAACAGGAAAAATTCAGCCTGTTAGACTGGAAGAGGAATTAAAACGCTCATATCTTGATTATGCCATGAGTGTTATTATCGGGCGGGCCTTACCGGATGTGCGCGATGGGTTAAAGCCTGTGCATCGTCGCATTCTTTATGCCATGAAAACACTGGGTAACGAGTGGGATAAGCCCTATAAAAAATCCGCTCGTGTAGTTGGTGACGTTATTGGTAAATACCACCCTCATGGCGATGCTGCCGTTTACGATGCCCTTGTGCGCATGGCTCAGCCTTTTTCCATGCGCTATCCTCTGGTAGATAGCCAGGGTAATTTTGGCTCTATTGACGGAGATCCGCCTGCGGCCATGCGTTACACCGAAGTCCGCATGAGCCGCATTACCCAGGAGCTTTTAAAGGACTTAGAAAAGGAGACTGTAGATTGGGTGCCAAATTATGATGGCACTTTAGAAGAACCTATTGTTTTACCTTCCCGTCTTCCTAATCTTCTGATTAATGGTTCGGCTGGAATTGCAGTGGGAATGGCGACCAATATTCCGCCTCATAATCTGGGAGAGGTAATAG
>JAGHCL010000177.1 GCA_021160485.1 Candidatus Desulfofervidaceae bacterium | reverse complement strand
GCTGGCTGATAAGCCACCCGCAGGGCTTGGCCTTGACCGCTGAGCGAGCGGAGGCGCTACAATTATAATTGGGCCTTGAAGAAAAGGGCCTCTACAAATTTATTACTTAAGGCATTTTTATGGGCGCACAGATTTTGGGAAAACAGTTTGCTTTATTTTAGAGCCTTTTTATTTTATCGTTGTTCTTACGCTGTAAGTGTTTTTTCACCTTTTAGATGAAAGGTATTTTTTAAAAAATCGCTTTATTTTAGCCCACTTGCGTGGTTTCTTGTAGGGCAATCACTGATTTTGGGAAAATTTTCAATCTTGACGAACCTATGTGGATGATTTAAAAAACTAGCATTATGATAGGCGTATCTAAATTATACTGCGGCACGGTGGAAGCGTCTGATCCTTTGAGATACGGACGGAAGACAAAAAAATTACCTTCTCATTTATTGCAATTTGCGGCGGATAAGAAACCCATTGTAGTCTGGAATTGCACCCGGCGTTGTAATCTAAAGTGCAAACATTGCTACGCTCAGGCTGAAGATAAGGATTACTCCGGAGAGTTAACCACAGAGGAGGGAAAGCGACTCATAGAAGACCTGGCTCAGTTTGGCTGTCCGGTGCTTCTTTTTTCCGGTGGTGAGCCTTTGGTCAGAAAGGACGTCTTTGAGCTCGCAGCTTATGCGGTAGAAAAGGGCTTGAGGGTAGTGTTTTCTACCAACGGCACCCTGATTACACCGGAGGTAGCCCGGCGGTTAAAGGAAATCGGTGCTTCTTACATCGGTATCAGTCTGGATGGCACCGAAGCCGTTCATGATCAATTTCGTGGTGTCCCCGGGGCATTCAAAAAGGCCATAGATGGCGTCCGCAATTGCAAGCAAGAAGGATTAAAAGTAGGACTACGCTTTACTATTTTTAAAGGCAATGCTCAAGAAGTTGGCGCTATTTTTGACATTGCTGAACAAGAAGAAATAGATAGGGTATGTTTCTATCATCTTGTTTATTCCGGACGAGGAAGTGCCCTTATCAAAGAAGACTTAACGCATGAAGAAACCCGTCAAGTAGTAGATTTAATCATTGACAGGACTTATGACCTGTTTAAGCGAGGCAAGCCCAAAGAGGTATTAACCGTAGACAATCACGCTGATGGCCCTTACATTTACCTGCGCATGTTAAAGGAAAATAATCCCCGGGCAGCGGAAGTGTTAGAATTGTTAAAGATGAATGAGGGTAATAGCTCTGGTGTGGGTATTGGTTGCGTAAGCTGGGATGGCGAGGTTTATGCTGACCAGTTCTGGCGAGAACACAGCTTTGGCAATGTAAGGAAGCGGCCTTTTAGCGAAATCTGGATGGATACTTCCAATCCGCTGATGGCCAAATTGAAAGAAAAGAAAAAATATGTCAAAGGACGTTGTAGCAAATGTAAATGGCTTGATGTCTGTGCTGGCAACTTTCGTGCTCGGGCTGAGGCCTATTACGGCGATATCTGGGCCCCTGACCCTGCCTGTTATCTCACCGACGAAGAGATTGGCTTAGTAAGTTCCGGTGGGTAATGGCTGCTAGCCAATAATAGGTAGGTGAATGGGAGCTGTTTTAAGTGTGCAGTCAATAGGAAATGCATTAACACATTTTCGCATAAACGCATATACCAAGTAGAGGAGGCCATATTTATGTATTTTCCTCAATATCGTCCCCGGCGTTTGCGGCAAAAAGAGAACCTGCGTCGGATGGTTAGAGAAACCTACCTCCAGGTGGACGATTTGATCTTTCCTCTCTTTGTTCAACCGGGACAAGGCGTAAAAGAACCCATTTCCTCCATGCCTGGCAATTATAGGTTCTCAATTGATGAGTTGGTAAAAGAAGTAAAAGATGTTCAGCAGTTGGGTATTCCAGCTATTATCTTGTTTGGTATTCCAGAAAAAAAAGATGAGGTAGGCAGTGAGGCTTATGCCAAAGATGGTATCATCCAGAGGGCCATTAAGGCCATTAAGGATACGGTGCCTGATATCATTGTCATTACCGATGTGTGTCTGTGTGAATATACCAGTCATGGGCATTGTGGAGTGATAAAAAATGGAAAAGTAGATAATGATGCTACTTTGGCCTTATTAGCGAAAGAGGCCGTTTCTCACGCTGAAGCCGGGGCAGACATGGTCGCCCCTTCGGACATGATGGATGGCCGCGTAAAGGCAATTAGAGAAGCACTGGACCAGGCAGGATTTAACCATATTCCCATCATGTCTTATGCGGTCAAATATGCCTCAGCCTTTTATGGGCCTTTTCGAGAAGCTGCAGAGTCTGCTCCTCAATTTGGCGATAGACGTAGTTACCAGATGGATCCACCCAATGCACGGGAGGCAGTGAGAGAAGCAGAACTGGATGTAGCTGAAGGAGCAGATATTATCATGGTTAAGCCAGCTTTACCTTATTTAGACATTATTTATCGCGTAAGAAAGGCGGTAAATCGGCCTATCGCCGCCTATAATGTCAGTGGGGAATTTGCAATGTTAAAGGCCGCCATTGCTAATGGCTGGCTGGAGGAAAAACGGGTGGTCTTAGAAGCGCTAACTTCTATTAAACGAGCGGGAGCAGATTTGATTCTTACTTACTTCGCCAAAGATGTGGCTAGATGGTTAAGTGAATAAAAGAAAGGGACCTTTCGGCCCCTTTTTCTTATTAACATCTTTTTGCCTTTGACTTCACAACAAGCGGTCTTCTCCCTCTATTTTTTCTCTTAAAATTTCCCAGAATGACCTCTGCTTCTTTGAAAGGAACCGTGATAAAGGAAAATTTATCTAATACCTTAACATCTTTTATCTGCTTATTGGGAACATTAGTCTCTTGTTGGATAAAGTTTACTAATTTTTTAGGCGTCATGCCATCTGTTTTCCCCAACGCCACAAATAGTTTTGTTTTGCCTTTATTCTCAACAGAAGCCTCTCTGATCTCATTATAATTTCTCTCATCAAGGTCATCGTGGAAAAGATGTTTTAAAAGAGCGGCCAAAACCTTTTCTGGCTTATTCTTTTCTAATAGTTCCTGCGCCATTTCAATATAATTATCAGTGTCTCCTGATTGAACAATCGTTTCAATCTCGGCTTTTATCCTTGTTTTTTTGGTCTTTATTACATCTTCTATACCCGGAAGCCTCTCTTTGCGAATATTAGTTTTAGCAACCTTTTTTATAAAAAACAGTCTTCTGGATTCTTCGGGGGTAACCAAAGTTATGGCGGTACCTTCTTTGCCCGCTCTGCCAGTCCTTCCTATCCTGTGGACATAAGAATCAGGGTCTTGAGGCAAAGCATAATTTATTACATGTGTCAGGTTATTAATGTCTATGCCCCGAGCCGCAACATCTGTTGCCACAAGTATGTTGATCTTCCGTTTCTTAAACTTATGCACTATTTTCTCTCTCTGATGTTGAGACATATCTCCATGCAACGCATCTGCTTCATATCCCCGGTCAATAAGCCTATTTGCAATTTTATCCACGTCCACCTTTGTTCTACAAAATATGAGCCCATAAAATTCCTCTTCCATATCAATAATCCTACACAGGGCTTCAAATTTATCCAAAGCAGAGACTTCAAAATAAATTTGATCTGTAAGACTTGTGGTAAGTTGTTCTCTTTTTACGGTTATGATTTCATAATTTCTCATGTATTTTTTGGCTATGCGCACTATTGCTTCTGGCATGGTGGCAGAAAAAAGTAACATTCTCTTTTCTGCACTGGTACTTTTTAGAATTTCTTCCACATCATCTATAAATCCCATGTTCAACATTTCATCTGCTTCATCCAGCACTAAAAACGAAATGTTTTTCAAATTCAGGCTTTTTCTTCCAATATGGTCTAATATCCTGCCTGGAGTTCCGACGACAACATCAACTCCTTTTTTTAATCTTCGTAGTTGCTGGTCTATTGACTGGCCACCGTATACAGGCAATACCTGAACTTTTTTATCCCCTCTTAAAGAGTTTATCTCTTCTGAAACTTGAATAGCCAGCTCTCTAGTGGGAACAAGAATAAGTGCCTGCACGACCTTTGAGTTTTCTTCCATCTTTTCAATTATCGGAATTCCGAAGGCAGCAGTCTTTCCCGTCCCTGTTTGTGCCTGCCCTACGATATCCTTTTCTTCTTTTAAAAGAATTGGAATTGTTTTTTCCTGAATTGGGGTAGGTTCTTTAAAACCCTTCTTCTTCAATGCTTTTAATGTGCTTTCTGATAATCCAAGCACTTTAAACCTTTCTAATTTCTCCATAATTGCTTTCTCCTTTTTTCTTTAACTACTTACGGCTGTTTTGCTTCCAACTAAAGGGTAATATTAAGGCAAGACCATCGACCACATCCTGATAAGACATGCAGGAAGTCAGGAGATAACCACACCCCGGGATTTTGGGAAAGGTGTATGGTCGTGGAGGACGGAATGGTTTGAATTAATTATTCTTTATTACTCCTTAGAGGAAAATCTTCTGCTCGTGGGGCTTACTATAGCATAATTTCTCCTACCTCGCTACCCTCCTTGGCAAGAATTAAATGAAAACAATTTTGATAATCACAAAATATAAAAGCCTATCTTTATACCTAAAGGAAAAAAACAAAAACCGATTTGCTTTGTTAGCAAAATTAGTGTAAATAATCCCTTGATTAAAGAGGCTTAATCTTTAACTGGAGATTTTTTATGCAAAACAAGATTCCTCCTCTTCGTCTACTGGCTTGGGAATTGACCAAACGGTGCAATCTGGCTTGTAAGCATTGTCGGGCAGAGGCCATAGATAAACCTATTCCAGGTGAATTGACTACTGAAGAGGCAAAGGCCATTTTGGAGGACATTGCTACCTTTGCCCAGCCCATTATTATTCTAACTGGAGGTGAACCCTTGATGCGGGAAGACCTCCTGGAATTAGCGGCCTATGGAACAGAAAAGGGTCTTCGGATGGTGCTGGCAACTAACGGAACTCTTCTTACTCCACAGTGGGTTAAAGATTTAAAGCGGGCCGGAATTAAACGGGTAAGCATCAGTATTGATGGTGCCACGGCCACGGCTCATGACACGTTCAGGGGTGTAAAAGGGGCCTTTGAAAGGACAATGGCTGGTATCGAGGCCCTAAAAACAGGTGGCTTAGAGTTTCAGATCAACACTACCATCACTAAAACTAACTTACAAGAAATTTCGGCCATCCAAGAGATAGCTATAAAATTGGGTGCGGTGGCCCACCATATTTTTCTTTTAGTTCCCATGGGGCGAGCAGAGCACCTGATGAATGAAGTCATTACTCCTCAGGAATATGAAGATGTCTTGAGTTGGCTGGTAGAACAGAGGGGCAGGTTACCTATCCAGGTGAAGGCAACCTGTGCACCCCAATATTATCGCATCTTAAGACAGAAGGCAAAAGAAAAAGGGGAGAAAGTAACCTTTGCTACGCATGGCCTGGATGCAGTTACCCGGGGTTGCCTGGCAGGTATGGGATTTTGTTTCGTTTCCAGCATGGGTAAAGTCCAGACCTGTGGTTACCTAGAGGTAGAATGTGGAGATGTGCGCAAAGAGCCTCTTTCTCAAATCTGGCGAAACTCGGAGATATTTAATAAGCTTCGGGATAAAAAACAATACAAAGGCAAATGTGGCCAATGTGAGTATTGGCAGGTGTGTGGTGGTTGCCGGGCTAGGGCGTATGCCCTGACAGGGGATTATCTGGCCCAAGAACCTATGTGTCTATATCAACCAATGAAAATCAAGGAGTAAACGATGGACGCAATTGACCGCAAAATCATTAATGAAATTCAGGCACATTTTCCCATCACCTCTCACCCTTATGCTGACATAGCAGAAAAATTGGGCTTAAGTGAAGAAGAGGTAATTGAACGGATAAAACGGCTTAAAGAGCGAGGATACATTCGCCGAATTGGGGCAAATTTTAATTCAGACAAACTGGGTTTCGCTAGCACTCTATGTGCAGCCCGGGTGCCAGAAGATAAAATTGATAAATTTGTAGAGGTAGTCAATAAATATAAAGGAGTAACCCACAACTATAAACGGCGGGATAATTTCAATATTTGGTTCACCTTTATTGCTCCGACAATGGCAGACATAGAAGAGGCCCTGGAAGAAGTTCGTCGGAAGACAGGTGTTAAAGAAGTGTATAGCTTTCCGGCTACAAAAACATTTAAAATTAAGGTCAAATTTAAAGTGTAAAAAAATCTTTATAACTTGTCCGCCGCTCTCCTTTCGTATCTGGTGTTGTATAAATACAAACCCAGCTCCAGAGCGTGGATGTAAGAAAGCGTAAGTTAATACATTTAGAACGTCTCAAAGCGGTTTTATTAACGCATCCATATATTGACACATCTACGCGTTCACACCTTTATCGCTAGAGCGGGAAAGAAAAAAATAAGATTAAAGAAACAAACATACCGTTAAGCGAAAATTTTTTTCTTTCGTAATAAAAACTCTTGACTTTTTTGTAACTTCGTTTTAAGCCAAAACGTAGCTTTTATCATAAAATGGAGGAGAGTAATTGTTCGCAAGTCTAATTGTTATCAGTGGTGTATTGCTCTATTTTATAAGTTACAGGCTATATGGACGTTTTTTACAGACACGGATTGTGTTGGCAGGAGAGCAACCCACACCGGCTGTGCGCTTGCGAGATGAGGTAGATTTTATTCCAGCGAATAAGTATGTCCTTTTTGGCCATCACTTTGCCTCCATTGCTGGCGCTGCTCCTATTGTTGGTCCAGTGATTGCCTTAGCTTGGGGCTGGTTGCCCGCCTTGCTCTGGGT
>JAGHCL010000080.1 GCA_021160485.1 Candidatus Desulfofervidaceae bacterium | reverse complement strand
GCTGGCTGATAAGCCACCCGCAGGGCTTGGCCTTGACCGCTGAGCGAGCGGAGGCGCTACAATTATAATTGGGCCTTGAAGAAAAGGGCCTCTACAAATTTATTACTTAAGGCATTTTTATGGGCGCGCAGATTTTGGGAAAACAGTTTGCTTTATTTTAGAGCCTTTTTATTTTATCGTTGTTCTTACGCTGTAAGTGTTTTTTCACCTTTTAGATGAAAGGTATTTTTTAAAAAATCGCTTTATTATAGCCCACTTGCGTGGTTTCTTGTAGGTCAATCGCGGATTTTGGGGAAATTGTGAGGAATAGCGAAAGTTAATATATAGACAAAGAACAATTATCAAGTGTTCAATAAAATAGAGAACTAATACCTGTTGATTTTTTGCCAAAAATCGTTATCCTAAAACCATGTCATTTAGAACCACTAAGGAGAAATTGGAACAACTCCTTTCAATCTTGGATGTTAAAGATAAGCTCTTAATTGTTATTTCACCTGACCCTGATGCTATTTCTAGTGCATGGGCTTTAAAGAGACTTTTGACACGCAAAGTGCATACAATTACGATTGCCTTTATTCGGGAGACAAAAAGGCTAGATAACCTCGCCATGATTAAATTGCTTAGAATTCCCTTAAAACCTTTGTCCGGTTTAGATATTTCTTTCTATACAAAATTAGCGATTGTAGATTCACAACCTCACCATTTCCCCGAGTTGGAAAGTTTATCTTTTGATATTATTATTGATCACCACCCTTTAAAGTCTAAAATTGAAACGTCATTTGTAGATATTGAGCCTGATTGTGGGGCGACTGCTACCCTCTTGACTGAATACCTGCGTTCAATGAAAATTAAACCTTCTACTTATTTAGCTACTGCCCTTTTTTATGGAATTAAAACCGACACTCAAAACTTTGCTCTTCGGGGAACAGAGAGGGACATCAAGGCCTTTCGGTATTTATTTAATTATATTAACCAAACTCTCATCCGGAAAATAGAGACCTCTGAACTCAGTCTTGATAATATTCACTATTTCAAAAAGGCCTTTAACGCCATGCAGGTAAGCTGGCGTTACCATCGTATTTTTGTTTTTCTAGGGGAGATAGACAATCCAGACATCTGTGTAATTTTGGCCGATTTTTTTCTTAGAATCTATGAAATTTCTTGGAGTATTGTTGCTGGGACTTATCAAGATAGAATTATTGTTATCTTTCGCAGTGATGGATACCGTAAAAATGCCGGTTCCCTAGCAGAAAAAGCCTTTGGTAAAATCGGACAGGCAGGAGGACATAAAGAAATGGCTAGGGCTGAAATTCCATTTGGCAATCTAGAAAATATGTTAGCATCTTTTACAGTAGAAAATTTACGTTCTTTTCTTTTACACCAAATTACAAAAGCGGGGTCAGAAAATGGTTTTATCCTTAGAACAAATTAGCTGTCAGGAAAGGATCACGCGATTTATTTATAAATACCTGCGTGAGGAGCTAGACCGTCTTTTGATCAAAAAGGCTTTAATTGATTCACTCTTCAATTTTTTACACCAGGGGTTAGAATATCCCTTTGTTGATAAACGTGAACTTAAACCCAGAGCTCGTATCTTTGAAAAGGAATATCCCCTCCACAATGCATTTTTGGTGATTTTTGCAGAAGGGAGTTTACCTAGCTACGCTAAACGCTACATTCGTTTTTTTGAAACTAATAAATTAGTTAAGGAAAACTTAGAATATCTGGTTGATTTTAAATTTTACAAAGATTTCACTAAGAATCTATGTTATTTTGAACAAAGTGACTTCTTTGGCCTCATAGAAGAGCTTTTACCTGTAGACTTTGCCTTGCTTATCTAAAAAGATAGTTCGGTTAAACGTACCCGTTATACCCTTTCACACTTTCGTGTCAAAATAGACTGGCCAATTGATGCAGCGGCTGAAGATTTAGCTAAATACCTACGTTACATCTCAAAAGACTTATATGAAAAGGGAGAAAAATTTGCTGAGATACTTCAGCAGAAGTTTTTTGAATATTACAGCTTTCACCACACGGCTGGGGGAAGAAGGACAGCCGCCATCATTGCTGCTCAATACTTAAGACACTTAGATTTTGTTTCTACTGTTTATATAGCCAGTTCCAGTTGTCGTTCTCTTACAAAAATTACTACTGAGAATGGCTTGAGTAAATATGTGTTGTTACGTTTATCTAACGAAGAAATGAGTAAAATTGCTACTGAAAATAATTTAAGCGAGGAAAAATTTGAGAAATACTTTATTTTCCACCGTTTTAGAGATTACGGTGTTGTTTTATTTCAAGTGACTTACACTCATCCTGAACCCTCAATCCCTCCGGCAGATGGGAAATTAAGAGAACTTAACCCTGATTATTATTGGCTTGCCGTAGATAAGCAATTAATCATACCTGTCTTGAAATATCCAGAGATACGACCATTGGTATATCGGACTATTTATGCATAAAAAAGGCCCCTTTGTGGGGGCCTTTCGCTTACTCAACTTTAATCTTAATTTCTTTCTTCTTCGCCTTTTCAGACTTAGGTAAAACGATTTTCAGGACACCATTTTTGTAAGAGGCCTCAATCTTGTCTTCTTGAACTTCAACAGGCAACTTGATACTACGCAGGAAACTCCCATATCTGCGTTCTACCAGGTGGTAGTTTTCATCTTTTTCTTCTTTTTCTTGTTTCTTTTCTCCTTTAATGGTGAGGACATTGCCACTTAAACTGATTTCTATATTTTTAGGGTCAATACCAGGTAATTCAGCCTTCACTACGAGGTTATCCTTCGTTTCCGTAACATCCAGAGCAGGAAACCAGGTTTCGGTTGGTTCTAAAGCAGTTTTTCCGCCAAAAAAGCTTTCCCATAATCTGTCCATTTCTCGGCGTAAGTTTTCTAACTCTTTCCTTGCTCTGAAGGGCATGATTTCAAACATACCCATCACCTCCTTTTATATTTTTCAAATATTAGATAATCATTCTTTTACACAAGTCAAGAGTTTTTTATACCCCAAAATCCGCGATTGGCCCATAAAAAATGCCTTAAGCATTCTAT
>JAGHCL010000031.1 GCA_021160485.1 Candidatus Desulfofervidaceae bacterium | reverse complement strand
TTATTAGGGTAATAAAAACTGTGAAATATTATTTAGCCTTTCAGTAGCCTCTAAATATTTATTGCGTTTCAACTTCTCGCCGATTATAAACTAAAAACTTCCCTTCTTCTTCCACAATCTTTGTTTCAAATCCGTCTTGCTGATACTTCTCGACTACGGTTTGAGCTTCCTCTTTGGTCTCATAGACTTCACCATCCCACATATACTTTCTATCGTCAAAGATTTTGGCTAATGCAGGCATTGTTTCTCCCCCTTTATTAATTAAAATGTAGTAAGACTGCATTTTAACATTAACAAAAAATGTGTCAAATAAAAAAGTTGACCCTGTTCAAACTCCAAGTCCCATCGCGTTGCTGATTACAGGTCAGGGGGCCTTAAAAATATTCTGTTTCTAAACATATTACATACAAAGGGACCAAATATATTTTGAACAACACTGTAGGTAATAGCTGGGAAAGCTGCCACCCCTCTCCATTGAGAAAGGGCGAGTACAGTAGCCAGACCAGAGTTCTGCATGGCTGTTTCGATAGAAACCGTCACGGCATATTTTTCCTCAAAATTAAATAACTTTGCTATCATATATCCCAAGATGTAGCCAAAGGAAAGGTGAAAGAAAGAGGCCCAAAAAAGCAAAAAGAGGGCTTTATAACCCAGAGTTAAGATCTTCTCGTGGCCGGAAGCAACCACAAAACCAATGATGAAAACCACCGTCAGGGTTGAATAAATAGGTAGAAAAGACTTTATCTTTTGGAGCCTTTTTTCAAAGAAACTATTAATTATTATTCCCAAACATACAGGTAGAAGGGTTACCTGAATCATGTCTATAAAAAGTTTGTTAATATCAACATGAATGATTTTTCCTGCCAGGACAGCGGTTATATAAGGAGTTAAAAAGGGAGCAATGACGGTATTAATGGCAGAAAGAGAGATAGAAAGGGCAACACTTGCTTGGGCGAGAAAATTATAAACATTTGAAACTACACCAGTAGGACATGAACCTGTGAGAATCTGGCCAGCAATAAAATCCTTTGGTAAGTTGTGAAATAACAGTAACCCGATGAGAAGACCACTTAAAGGCATAACTGTATACTGAGAAAGTATGCCAACCAACACCTTTTTAGGCTGAAGTAAGATGGGTTTAAAATCTTCAAACTTCAAAGTTAATCCCATAGCCAGGATGACAGAACCAAGGAGGGGCTTGATCAAAGCCCTAAAGGGGATAAATACATCCGGAAAAAAGATGGCTACAGGTGTAATCAGTAATGTCCAAAACCAGAGAAGATTGGATATCCAGTTCACTTTAAAATATAGATAGCTAAAAAATCTAGCAGGTAGTTCCGCCACATAAAATTATTTTGTTGAAACCCGTTCTATATATTCCGCCGTACGGGTATCTACTCGGATTACGTCCCCTTCATTTACAAACAAAGGTACCTGAATAACGGCACCTGTTTCTAAGATAGCAGGTTTGGTTGCTCCTGAAACCGTGTCACCTTTTACGCCAGGTTCTGTTTCTACTATCTGCAATTCCACATGTTTGGGTAATTCAATGGAAATTGGTTTTTCTTTATAAAAAAGCACCTTTACTTCCATATTTTCCTTTAAAAACTTCCTCTCCATTTCTATTTGATCGGCATTCAAAATAACCTGGTCATAGGTTTCTAAGTCCATAAAATAATAATGATCACCCTCTTTGTATAAAAACTGCATGTCCCTTTCTTCTAGATTGGCAGGCTCAATTTTATCACTTGCCCTAAAGGTGTTTTCCAAAACAGCGCCCGTGATTAAATTCTTCAGTTTAGCCCTCACAAAGGCTTGACCCTTACCTGGTTTTACATGAAGGAATTCTACTACTTCGTAAGGGTCACCCTTGAATTCTATCTTGAGTCCTCGCCTGATATCGTTCATAGAATACATAAGTTACCCCCTTAGTTGGATTTGGATTTGATAATTTCAGCCGCGGCCCTTACCGCTAATAGATAACTTTGCACACCAAAACCAGAGATTTGTCCCACCGCCACGCCACTGATATAAGATTTATGTCTAAACTCTTCCCGTTTGTAGATATTAGAAAGATGAACTTCAATGGTAGGAATATTTACGGCCAAAATTGCATCACGCAGCGCCACGCTGGTATGGGTGTAGGCAGCCGGATTGATGATAATAATATCATACTTTCCCCTTGCCTTTTGAATGGCTTCTACCAGTGCACCTTCGTAATTTGACTGAAAGGTATCCAATTCAAAGCCATATTTCGCCGCTTCAGCTTCTAAAAGTTGATTTATTTCTTCTAAAGAAACTGTGCCATAAACAGAGGTTTCCCTTTCTCCCAATAAATTCAAATTAGGACCATGCAAAACTAGAATTCTTTTCTTTTTTGCCATTTTTTCTCTCCTTTAAATTGGCTTAATACATAAAAGATAATCTACCTCAAGTCAAGTTGAATAAGCTCTATCTGGTAGAGTTTATTACATCCGCTAAATTAACGCTTTTAAAAAGCCAAGTTTAAATGAAATTGAAATTTAAAATACCTTTGGTTTTTCCTCTTTCCGAAGAAAACAAAAAAACTGGCCGTGCTTTAAGACCCATCCACTGGGTAAAATAGAGATAGTGATTTCCTTTCCCCTTAAGCGGCGGCAGAGGCTATATAGATGGGGAAAGTGGCAAGTGATAGAAAAAGATTGAGGTAAAGGAGCAGGTAAGGGTAGGGTAATGGTGTAAGTGCCTTGAGAGGAGGTAGCACAAAAAATACACTTTTTAGAAGTAAATGAAATTTTTCCTAAAGCATTCAACTGTTTTTGTATCCTAGAAACTCTGGCAAGATTTTTCTGAATTGTCTTTAAATCTAACTTAATTTTAGCTAATGGCGAGGTCATAAGAGCTGATTTTAGAAGACTTAAAGTTTGATGTGGAACAGGGGAAAAATGTAAACTCATTTTTAGCCAGGAAAAGGTCATGTCTAAAGTATTTGCACTTAGAAAAAGATTTACCTGCTTTTCGGAGATGAGTTGTAAAGATTTGACCAGATGGCGCAAGGAGGAATAAGGAACGGTCAAACTGAAAGAATGAGAAGATGGAAAAGAAGTAAAGGCACAGGAAAGAAGTTTAAAATTTTCCCCAATTGCTCCCAGATGACCTTTTTGGAGGAAAAGAAATATCTTTTCACCTTCTTGAGAAATGAGACTGGCAAGGTCAAATATCCGTCTTAAAGTCTGAGTGGAAATTATACCCAAAGTGGTTCCTCTTTCCTGGGTGAAAGTAATTTCTCCAGGTTGAGTTTTTAATTCCAAATATTCTCCAGAAACAGTAAACTTGAGATATGACCCTATTTCTATTTTAATGCTTTGGTCTATTTTATCTTTAAGAAAGGTGCGAAGACCATCCATACAAAAAGTATAGGTGTAAGGGAAGGTGATCTTAGGTTTTAAAATAAGGCATGCATTAAGGATGCCGTCCCCTCCAGCTAGACAAAGTCCATTTGAAGCAAAAAAAGTAAGATATCTGTTTTCCTGAGAACCGACGATTTTATCAAAAAAATCCAAGGCCTTAATTAGATTTTTTCCCGGCAGATACACTGTAAGCATAATAAAATGATACTATGTTCTTCCTTGTTTAACAATGGAGGAAGTTTTAAAACAGGACAGAATTAAGACAACTCGTTTTTCAGATTTTGAGTAGTTATACTCAGCTTGTTTTTACAAAGCAGACGGGTTAAAATGCCTCATTATGGATATACAAGAGAAAATTGAAAAACTGCAGGAAATATACAGAGAGTTTGAAGAAGAAGTAAGGGAATTAAAAAACGGGGCTGTTTGCCAAAGAGGCTGTGCAGATTGTTGCAAACAAATGGCCACCATTGATCTGACCACCCTAGAAGGTTTTATTATCTATGAAAAGATAAGTGCCTTTGATGATACCATTAAAGTGTGGGCTAAAAAGAGACTGAAAAAGGACATTATTAAAAGAAAAAAAACACATTATGCCAGATGTCCTTTCCTCAAAGAGGATGATACCTGCCTTATTTACGAAGTGCGCCCGTTTAGTTGCCGCTGGCTTTATTCGCTAAAAAAATGCAATGGTGGTTCCCCTGTGGTTCACCGGCAGGCCTTTGAAATAGCAAAAAAAACGATAAGAAAAATTCAGCAGCTTGATGACACCGGATACTCAGGACATATTAGCTTTATTCTCGGATTGTTTGATAAAATTGATTTCAGGAAAACATATCTTTCTGGAGATTTTCAACCAAGAAAACTTAAAAAATTTATGGCTGACTATCATATCACCGTCAATCAATACCTGAAATAAATGAAGATACTTTAACTTTCATCCTTGTTTTACAAGCAAATATCCAGTATATTCCTTGCTATGTGGTGGTTCTACAATAGTGGTTTATGGCTAGGAACAGCAGTGGGTCTCCCCTTAAGTATGTTCAATCCTAAAATGCGACACTACATTAAGCATCGGTTGGGGAATACGCTAACCCAGGATTGTCCGTTTTTTTTGTTTCATAAACAACCAGTATGGTTTCATGCCCTTTCGGTGGGTGAAGTGCTTTCAGTAGTGCCCCTTGTCAAAAAGTTTAGACAGCACTGGTGGCAAATACCTATTTTCTTTACTGCTAGCACCCTGACCGGTCATAAAATTGCTTTAAAGCAATTGAAGAATATTGTGACCGCCATTGGCTATTTTCCGCTAGATTTGCCTCCGGTGATTACACGTTATTTTAAAAGGGTTAATCCACGCTTAATTGTCCTTACTGAAACCGATATCTGGCCCAATTTTTTAAATATGACAAAGAAAAGACATATTCCCTGTTTGCTAATTAATGCCCGTATGTCTGAGCGCTCTTATAAACGTTACCGCCTGATAAAACCCTGGTTTACCCAAGTAATAAATTGCCTTGACTTTGTCGGTGTGCAAAGAGGAGAAGATGCCGAGCGGTTTCTAGAATTAGGTCTTGAGGAGAAAAAGATAAAGATTATAGGTAATTTGAAGTTTGATAAACCATTACCAAACATAAATGAAGCCCAAATCAAGCAGTTAAAAATGGAATTGGGCCTTTTACCTGAACAACCAGTTTGGATTGCTGGTAGCACTCACCGGGGGGAAAATGAAATTATCTTGAAAGTCCATAAGGCCCTTTTGCGACTATTTCCAGAGCTTTGTCTAATCATTGCTCCACGTCACCCAGAGCGCTTTGACGAAGTGACAAAATTAGCCTTACAGAGCGGTTTTCGCACCAGGAGACGAACGGAGTCCAAAGAAGGAAAATGGGAGGTAATCATTCTAGATACTCTGGGTGAACTGGCCCAGATGTATGCTGTAGCTGACTTTGCCTTTATCGGAGGTAGTTTTGTACCTATTGGTGGACACAATCCTTTAGAAGCAGCAGTATGGGGTAAGCCTGTTGTTTTTGGGCCTTACATGTTTAACTTTAGTGAAATTGCCACGTTGATGCAAAATAAAAAAGCAGCTTGCCAGATAAAACACGAAACAGAGCTTTTTCAGATAATCAATACCTGGTTAAAACAGCCCAAATTAGCTCAAGAAATGGGGGAAAATGGTAGGGCACTAATAAAAACCAATCAGGGAGTGGGAGAAAGGTATTTGGAAATTATAAACACCGTAATGAATTCCAATAGCTATGAGAAGTAACTTTTGTTATGTTCTACTAATTCTTTTTATTATGGGATGTAAAATGGGAAAATGTTTACAGCAAGCTTATAAAGGCACGAATCTATTCGTCTGTCAAGGCAATAAGGTAAAGGCGATAGTGTTAATTCACGGAGGTAAGGCTTCTACTGAAAGAGCGAAGGAAATGTGTGAAGAGTATGCCCGCTATTTTTATCCTGAGTTTACTCTGATTTCTGTAGATTATCACTTTAGCGGTTATGGTGGTAAGGAACTTGAAGATGTTGTAAATGCTATTGACTATGCTTATTACCTTTCCATGACTAAAGTTTTTCTTATTGGTGAAAGTCATGGAGGATATTTGGCCCTTTTGGCCGCTACTAGAAAAGACATAAATGGGGTTATAGATGCCTATGGGCCGACAGATTTGCTGACCATGCAGACATACGCAACTCAAGGGAACCCACAGCTAAACGTAGATTGGGAAGATTACATTCAGGCAACCCTGCAAGAATGTAATATGAGGGGCCTTGATATTCAAAGCTGTATCAGACAACGTTCTCCTTATTACCTTGCAGATAGGATTCAGGCACCTCTCCTGATTTTGCATGGCACTGCCGATGAAGTTGTGCCTTTCAGCCAAAGTAAGATGTTGGTAGAGCGGTTTGAAGCTATAGGCAAGGAGAATTACCATTTTGTTTCCCTGAACGGATATACCCATGGTTTTTCTTTACTTGAGAAGAAGGTATTGCCGATAGTAAAGGAATTTGTTGAAAAATGAGAAAGATTCATCAAGTGTCATTTTCCAGTCTTTTCCAACGTATAACCAGCACCCAAGGTCATCTGTGTTTGAAAGCCATGGCACACAGTTTAAGTGCCCTTTATCTAGCTGGTTTAAAACTCCATCAGTTTGTTTATAAAACGGGCTGGTTACCACAGAGACAAGCACCATGCAAGGTTATTAGTGTAGGAAATCTCAGCGTAGGTGGAACAGGCAAAACACCCTTTACGATTTTTTTAGCGTGTTTAATGCAGGAATTGGGGAAAAAAGTGGTAGTAGTGACTAGGGGATATAAAAGCAAGTCAAAAGAGACATTAATCTCCGATGGACAACGGGTATTTTTGTCTCCATTGGAAGCAGGAGATGAAGGGTATTTGTTAGCAAAGAATTTGCCGGGCATCCCTGTGCTTAAAGGCAAAAATCGCCATCAAGTAATCAACTTTGCCTGGAAACACTTCAGACCAGATATTGCCATTTTAGATGATGCTTTTCAACATTATGCCTTAAAGAGAGATTTAGATATCGTGCTGCTTGATACAGAAAGCCCCTTTGGTAATGGCTATTTACTTCCCAGAGGTACCCTGCGAGAACCCATTTCTGCCTTAAATCGTGCCCAAGCCGTGGTGCTAACCAAAATAAAAGATGAAAGCAGGGCAGGGGAGCTGAAGCAATATTTAACCCACCATTTTCCACATTTAAAAATATTTACAACCCTAAGGACTATAGAAACATTTTTTTTTCTTTCTTCATCGCCCATTAACCATCATTCATTTCCTATTGCCCGCTACCGTTACCTTGCCTTTTGCGGGCTGGCCCAACCGCAGGACTTTTATCAAACTTGCCATAACCTGGGAGTGCATATTGTTCACTTTTTGCCCTTTCCTGACCATTATTGTTATAAGCAAAAGGATATAGAAATGTTGATTGAAAAAGCGAAAGAAAAAAAAGCCGATGCCCTTATAACAACTGAAAAAGATGCAGTTAAATTAATTCCCTTTACCCAGCTTTTTTGTCAGATGGGTTTTGAAGTGTTTTATCCGCAGATAAAAATAAGTGTGCATGAAAAAGGAGCTTTTTCAACATGGATAAAAGACCAGCTCGGATTCTAGTGCGCAGTCCCAACTGGCTGGGAGACGCAGTTATGGCCTTGCCCTTTCTGGCCAATCTCCGGCGAACTTATCCTGAGGCACATATTGCTATCTGGTGTAAACCCCATTTGAAAGACCTTTTTCAAGCATACCCAGAGATTGATGAGATTGTGATATATCCTTCTTCTTTTGGGTCTCTTCTGAAACATTGTTTGGCACTTCGCCATCGGTTTAGGATGTGCATCCTACTGCCCAACTCCTTTTCTTCTGCCATGGCTGCTTTTCTTACTGCCACACCTATCCGGATTGGTTATGCTACTGATGCTAGAGGGTTGTTTTTAACTCGGAGCTTTCCTCCACCTTCTGATCTGCATCAGATTGATTATTACCTGCACTTATTGACACTAATAGGTTATCAAGTAGTGCCGTGTGCGCCTGTGTTAAAACCCACTGTCGCCGGTGAACGGGAGAAATCTATTTTAGAAAAGCAACACTGCTGGCAGAAAAACTACGTTGTCTTTGCTCCAGGAGCAGCTTATGGACCAGCTAAATGTTGGCCTCCTACCTATTTTGCCACCCTGGCACAAAAAATCATTCATGAAATGAAATTAAATGTGTTGGTGCTGGGGAGCAAGAAAGATAAAACCATTGCTCAAAAAATATTGCGAGAGATGAAGGATACGCGGGGCATTTATGACCTTACTGGCCTTACTTCTCTGGCCGGAGCCATGGCTATTATTAAAGCTGCCAGCCTTGTTATTACTAATGATTCTGGACTTATGCACCTGACAGTCGCTTTGCATCGTCCTCAGGTAGCTATCTTTGGTCCCACTGACCCTAATCGCACCAGTCCTTATGGAAATACGACAAAAATTATTCACCATCCTATAGCATGTGCCCCGTGTAAATACCGTGAATGTCCAAAAGATCACCTTTGTATGCGCCAGATTACCGTGAAGGAGGTATTTGAGGCTATAAAAGAACTCTGGAGGAGCAGCAGAACGTGTTATTAGGCTCTTTTTCGGATATTATCCTGTTTAACATTTTGTCTAATTCTTCAATTCTATAGGGCTTAGAGATTGCTCCAGAAAAGCCATATTTTTTATAGTCAGACATTACTACCTCAATGGGATAACCGCTTGAAACAATAGCCTTTACTTTAGGATCTATAGCCAACAAATGCTTAATGGTTTCTTTTCCTCCCATTTCTCCGGGCATAGTTAAATCTACTAGTACTGCTGCAAACAGTTGATTTAAAACTTTAGCTTGTTTGTATAGGTTAATACCTTGGGCAGCGTCTTTAGCACATGTTACTTCATATCCAAGCTCTCTGAGCATTGCAGTAGAATGGCTTCTTCATCATCTATTACCAATATCCTTCTTCTTTGCTTAATTGCATCCATTTAGTGTCTTTTTGCTTAATTTATGACAGCTTTCCAACTTTTGTGATTCAAATAATGCATATGTCTTATAGGTATACTTCGGAATATATAAATGTCCGTATCCAATTACTACTTATATAAAATATTTGACTTCTATCTAGTCAACGCTTATCCTAAATTTGAAATCACGGTAATAAAATTTGTCCTGACCCACCGTTACATCCAGAACTGACATCTACCTGACAAGGCCATTGATGTTCTTGATACAGCGGCCGCACGGAAAAAAATTAGAAGTGACGGCCGAAGATGTGGCCGAGGTGGTTTCAGAGCTCACCGGTATCCCGCTTTCAAAGATGGTAGAAGAAAAAGAAAAGTTATTATCCATGGAGCCACATCTCCATAAGCGGGTAATTGGCCAGGAGGCAGCTGTAAAGAGGGTATCAGAAGCAGTTAGGCGGGCAAGGGCTGGCGGTCGCCAAATTAATCGGTGCTCCCCCTGGTTATGTGGGTTATGAAGAAGGAGGAAAGTTGACAGAGATCGTGCGTAGACGGCCTTACTGTGTCATCCTGCTGGATGAAATTGAAAAGGCCCATCCCAGGGTCTTTGACCTCTTCTTGTAAGTGCTAGACGACGGACGTCTTACTGATTCTCAGGGGCGTGTGGTATCCTTTCGCAATGCTGTGCTGATCATGACTTCTAACCTGGGTAGTAAATACCTCCGAGATTTGATGGAAAAATTTAATCCCCTTTACAAGGACATCCACAATCGTTTACAGACCCTAGAAGAGAAACTGGCAAAAGAAGGTCTAAGAAAGTTGCTTAAAAGGCTTATCAAGCGAGAATTCCCGCGCAGTCACAAATTATGGGTGTTTCGCGAGAAAAACAACTCGTTTTCCAATAATTCTTAGTTCTTTTGTCTATGACTTAGTGTCCTGCTTGACCTTAGGTATATACGTGCAAATTTATGAGGTAAAGAAACAAACGTTTGATAGGTTATTCCCAAAAGGATTTTTCTTATTTTAAGAAAACTTAGTGACCGATTATCCTATTTTTTACCCTTTTGCAGTCAAACATTGACTTTTGGAGGGTAAAAGTTTAAAAAAAGTCAAATTTTTAATAAGGAGGAAAATGATGTCCGGAGACGACCGCCAAACAACAGAGGTGATTTTGGGAGAAGAACGCGTGTTTAGGCCTTTACCAGAGACGGTGGTGGAAGCTAATGTAAGTCCAATTGAATACGAAGAGGCGATGCGGAAAGGACAGGAAGATTTTGTTTCGTTTTGGGAAGAAGCGGCTAAAGAATTGGAGTGGTATAAACCGTGGGATAAAGTTTTAGATGAATCCGACGCCCCTTTTTATAAGTGGTTTGTAGGCGCTCAATGTAACATTGTTCATAATGCTTTAGACAGGCATGTAAAAAGCTTTCGCAAAAACAAGGTGGCCATTATCTGGCAGGGAGAACCGTTAAAAGACATTAAAAAACTTACTTATTATGAACTCTATCGTCGAGTTAACAAGTTTGCCAATGTTTTAAACTCTTTAGGGGTTAAAAAGGGAGATAGGGTAGCCATTTATCTCCCCAATATTCCCGAAATTGCTATTGCCATGTTAGCTTGTGCTAAAATCGGAGCTGTCCATACAGTCGTATATGCAGGCTTTAGTGCAGCTGCGTTAAGAGAACGTGTCAATGACGCCAAGGCAAAGATTATTGTAACCTCTGATGGCCTTTACCGCAATGGCAAAATTATAAATTTAAAAAATGTTGTAGATGAAGCAATGTTAGAATGCTCTTCAGTGGAAAATGTGATTGTGGTGAAAAGAACAGGTGAAGAAATAGATATGAGTGATGGTCGTTATTTATGGTTCCATGAGTTGATGGATGCTGCGTCTGACGAATGTGAGACAGAAGTTATGGATGCAGAAGATATGTTGTTTATTCTTTATACTTCCGGAACTACAGGTAAGCCTAAAGGAGTGGTCCATGTTCATGGTGGTTACATGGTTGGAATCCACAGGACACTAAAGTGGGTGTTTGATTTGAAAGAGACAGATATCTACTGGTGTGCCGCCGACCCCGGTTGGATTACTGGTCACAGTTATATTGTTTATGGTCCCTTAATTGCGGGAGCGACTACCTTGATGTATGAAGGACATCCACTTTATCCCAAAGCAAACCGGATGTGGAAAATCGTAGAAGACTTTGGCGTCACAATTCTTTATACTGCTCCTACAACCATACGTATGCTCATGCGTTATGGTTCGGCTATTCCTAAAAAACACAATTTATCCAGTCTCAGACTATTAGGGACAGTGGGAGAACCCATTAATCCTGAAGCCTGGATGTGGTACTATCAAAATATTGGTCAAGAGAGGTGTCCGATTATGGATACCTGGTGGCAAACAGAGACTGGCGCTTTTATGATTACACCCCTGCCAGTCAGTTTACTTAAACCTGGTTCAGCTACCAGACCATTTCCAGGTATTCATGCCGATGTGGTAGATCAAAAAGGCACTCCTGTATCCGAAGGGAAGGGTGGTTTCTTGGTGATTAAAAAGCCATGGCCATCCATGCTTCGCACCCTCTATCGAGATCCAGAGCGGTATAAACAGGTGTATTGGGAAAAGATACCAGGCAATGTGTATTGTTCTGGGGATGTAGCACGTAAGGACGAAGATGGTTATTTCTGGATTCAAAGTCGGGCAGATGATGTCATTAATATTGCTGGACATAGAATTGGAACTGCAGAAGTGGAAAGTGCGATTGTAAGCTATAAAGCCGTAGCCGAAGCTGCTTGTATCGGTGTTCCTGATCCGATTAAAGGAGAAGTAGCCAAGGTGTTTGTAATTTTAAAGGAAGGACACGAGCCGAGTGAAGAATTAGATAAAGCTATTAGGCAACATGTGCGCAAGGAACTAGGGCCAATCGTGATTATCAAATCCATAGAATTTGTGGATAGTTTGCCTAAAACAAGAAGTGGCAAAATCATGCGTCGTGTATTAAAAGCCAAAGAAATGGGAGTTGACCCGGGTGATTTGACCACATTGGCTGATTAAAAAATAACTGTGACACTAATCAAGGGAGGGGATCTTTAAGATTTCCTCCCTTTAAATTTGACATCCCCTAATAGGTTTACAACCCACCTTTTAGAAATCAATCCTAAAACTTTAAGCAATGTCCGGTCTTCAGCATATTGCCTGATGTAAACACAATGGTTAAAGATATATTGGTTATATCTTTATTGGTTGGTCAGAATGACTTTTACAAAAATAAGGAGTCAACTATAAACAATGATTTGGGTTAAAAAGCACCCTTTTAGTAAGCAAGGCATAAATAACCCTAACAAGTTTATGAACTACAGCAAAGA
>JAGHCL010000129.1 GCA_021160485.1 Candidatus Desulfofervidaceae bacterium | reverse complement strand
GTGATAATAATGACCAAAACAGTAATGAATAAATGTTCTAATATTATTTTATGTGGTTTCTCTCTTTGAGCCATGGCGATAAAAAAACTTACTAAACTTATCAAAAGTAGTCCCCAAATAATATTTATAATTACAGCTACACCAAGAGAGAAAAACAGGACAGGAAGGATAAAACTCAAGGCAATAATAAATTTAGAGAAAAAAGTGGCCATGGTGGCTTCCCAAACTTCTTTTGTGGTATGACGATTACCAGCTTCCACAGAAATATGCATACCTAATGCGTCAGAAAAGGCATCAGCAATAGCTATAGCTAAAATACCACCAATAACCGCAGTTTTGGAATGAGTGCTGGAATGTAAACTGGTCATTAAACCTAAAGTAGTAATAACGCCTGAAGTAGAGCCAAAACCAAAGCCCAATTTAAATGAATGTCTCACGTTTATTAAATCCTTGGAATAAAAACTTTAATTTTCTCTATATACCACTTGCCCTCCTACAATAGTCATGGCCACCTTACCCTTTACTTCCCAGCCATGAAAAGGGCAATTGCGTCCCTTGGAATAAAATTGATTGACATCAATACGATAAGAAACCTCGGGGTCAATAATAGTCACATCAGCCACACTACCAGGTTTCAAACTCCCACCATCCAGATTGAATATTTTAGCTGGATAGCAACTCATTTTGTTAATGAGTTCTGACCAGGTTAAAAAACCTTCTTCAACCAATTTCAATGAAATAGGCAATGAAGTTTCAAGCCCGATCAAGCCACTAGGGGCGTCTTCAAATGTGGTCTCTTTTTCCAGAGGATGATGGGGGGCATGGTCTGTGGCAATTACATCAATCGTGCCATCTTTTAATCCTTTTCTAACCGCTTTAACATCGGTGGCAGTACGGAGAGGTGGACTGACTTTGGCATTGGTATTAAAATCTTTAACTGCTTCTTCAGTCAAAGTAAAATAATGAGGACAGGTTTCAGCCGTAACTCTTATGCCTTTAGCCTTGGCCTGACGAATTAATTCCACGCTTCCAGCACAACTTACATGAGCAATGTGCACATGCCAACCAGTCAATTCTGCTAGTTTAATATCCCGAAACACCATAATCTCCTCAGCCACGGCCGGGATTCCAGGTAAGCCTAAGGAGGTAGACATCAGTCCTTCGTTTATCACTCCATCTGGTGCAAGCCCTTTATCTTCAGCGTGAGAAATGATAGGGAGATTAAAATACTTGGCATACTCTAGAGCACGTCTTAGAAAGCCACTGTCATAAATAGGATTGCCATCATCAGAAAGAGCTATTACTCCTGCTTCTTTCAATTCTCCAATAGGAGCTAATTCCTTACCCTCTAGTCCCTTACTTACAGCTCCAATGGGATACACACGGGCTAAACAAAGTTCTTTTGCTTTTTTAAAAATATAACGTGTTATTTCCTGGTTATCATTCACGGGATTGGTATTGGCCATACAGCATACTGCAGTAAATCCACCTGCTACGGCTGCCTTTACCCCTGTTTCTATTGTTTCTTTATACTCAAATCCAGGTTCTCGTAAGTGCACATGCACATCTATCAAACCGGGACAAACAATTTTGTTCTGCGCATCTATTATCTCAGCACCCTCGGCAGGAATATTCTGGCCTATTTCTTTGATAACTCCATTCTCTATCAAAATATCTCCGATTTCGTCCCGATTTTGAGTTGGGTCTATAACACGACCTGACTTGATGATTAGTTTCATTAATAGTCCCTCTCTTCAGTTTTTATTACTTTAATTAAATTTCACACAGAGAACACTTCATTTGACACAATTTAGCCCTTTTCAAATCATCTACTAAAATTTTACCTATCCTGCCACCAGCACGAGGATTGCCATTCGCACGGCCACGCCATTTGTTACCTGATTTAGAATAATCGTCCTTTCCAGATCCATAACTTCCGGGTCTAATTCCACGCCCCAATTAACAGGACCTGGGTGCATAAGGACAGCATCCTTTTTAGTTAAAGCTAGGCGTTTTTTATTCAATCCAAAGCGAATGGCATATTCTCTCAAGTCAGGAAAAAGCACCTGTTTTAACCGTTCACGCTGCACTCGTAAAGCAATAACTACATCTGCTCCCTCTAAAGCATCTTCTATACAAGGGCACACCTTTGCTCCCAGATTTTCTATATAAGGGGGAATTAAAGTAGGGGGACCGGCTACACGCACCTTTGCTCTCAGCTTAGTAAATAAAAGAATATCTGACCTTGCCACCCGACTATGGGTAATGTCACCAATAATAGCAATCTCAAGACCTTCAATTGTTCCTTTTTTTTCTTTAATGCTCATGGCATCAAGCAAGGCCTGAGTAGGATGTTCATGCATACCATCGCCAGCATTAATCACCGCTGTATTAATATGTTTTGCCAGGAAGTGGGGGGCACCAGCATGGGGATGACGAATGATTAATATATCCGGTTGCATAGCCTGTAAATTTCTGGCCGTGTCCAGTAGGCTCTCTCCTTTTACTAGACTACTTGTGCTAGCAGAGATATTAATTGTATCCGCACTCAAGCGTTTAGCAGCAATTTCAAAAGAAGTGCGTGTTCTAGTGCTGGGTTCGTAAAAAAAAGTGATAACGGTTTTACCACGTAAAGTAGGAACTTTTTTAATATCACGAAAGGAAATTTCCTTCATAGCATCAGCGGTATTCAAGATAAACTCTATTTCAGAAGGTAAAAGTTCCCTTATCCCTAACAAGTGGTGTTTGTTAAATCCTCCTTCCATTTTCCTCCTCACAAAAAAAACCTCCTTACTTAAAAGTAAGGAGGTGTTACTCTATAACCCATTATTTTGACTATTTGTAACACCATTGATAGGTTTAATTACCACAAACTTAACCAGATTGTCAATCAAGGTAGTAAATAATTTTTATCGCCACACCAAACCTCTTTGGGGGTCAAGATTAATAACTTCTCCTTCTTTTACCTGATTATAAATATCTTTTACTCCAATCATGACCGTTATCCCTTTATTCACTGCCTTTTTAATAGCAATAGGGTTAACTACTTGGGTTTCCACGATGAGAGCTTTGCAGGCCAGTATTTCTTTTTCTTTAGGTTGTTCTTGAGCAACTAAGATTTCACATTTGTTTAACTTTCTATTATCGTGATATTTACAAACTTTACCTTTTTTGCGTTTTTTACCAAAAGCTATTCCTCTTCCCAGGATATCTCCCACTATTTGCACCCGAAGCACATTAGTCGTTCCAGAAAGGCCTGTTGGCTCTCCTGCTGTTACCACTAACACATCTGTATTTTTAATGTATTTGTGAGCCAGGGCCTTTTTTATTGCCTTTTCAATTACAGCATCCGTTGAGTTTTGTCTCTCAATCACAAAACCTTGCGTGCCCCAGAAGAGGCTTGTCTTACGTAGAATTTTTTCTTCATAAGTAGCTACAATAATGGGCGTTTTAGGTCGGTGTTTGGAAACAAGACGGGCTGTTTTTCCAGACCTGGTAATACAAAGAATGGCATCTGCCCGCATTTCTCTTGCCAATAGTACTGCCGCATTACTTATGTTGTGGGAAACACCTCCTTTTAACTCAACGAATTCTGCCTTTTTAAAAAGCAATCCTTCTGTTTTTTTAGCTACCTTTACCAGTGTTTTTACTGCTTCTACCGGATATTTGCCTACAGCCGTTTCACCGGAAAGCATTAGGGCATCGGCCCCGTCAAGTAGACTATTGGCAATGTCAGATACTTCAGCCCTTGTGGGAACAGGGCGTTCCAGCATACTTTCAAGGATTTGAGTGGCAATAATCGCTGGTTTGGCATGTTCCAAAGCCTTTTTGAGTAGATATTTTTGCACACCAGGCAGCTCTTCTAATGCCATCTCTACCCCTAAATCTCCTCTTGCTACCATAATGCCATCACTAGCCAGTAGGATGTCATCAATATGTTTTACCCCGCTTTGAGTTTCTATTTTGGCGATAACAGGTATATTCCCCCCTACACTAGCTAGGAATTTTTTTACTGTATAAACATCTTCTGCATTCCGAATAAAAGAAGCAGCAATAAAATCCAGTTTCTCTTTGACTGCAAGCTCCAGATAAACGCGGTCTTTGGGGGTAAGATAGGTAATGGGTATCTCTTTTCCAGGAATATTTACCCCCCGTCTTCCTTTTATTTTCCCTCCACAAATGACCTTAGTAACAACTTCTTCCCCTTTAAGCTCCGAAACTTTTAATTTTATCCTGCCATCGTCTAATAAAATGACATCTCCTTTTTCAAGATAATAAGCAAGAGTAGGAAAGTTTATATGCAAGCGCTTAGGGGTGCCTATAATTTCTTTTGGAGTGAGGGTAAGTAATTTTCCCGAAAGAAGTGTTATCTCTTTTCCTTTGACCTCACCGGTTCTAATTTCTGGTCCCTTGATATCCAGCATAATGGCCGCCTGTTTGTCCAGAGCCTGAGTAGCCTTTCTAAAATTGGAGATCAGAAATTTGTGATAGTCTATATCTCCATGCGCAACATTAATGCGAGCTATATCACAACCCGCCTTTATCAAGGCAGCCATTCTTTCAACGGCTTCTACTGCTGGGCCTAAAGTAACGATAATTTTTGTTCTTTTCAAAGCTTTTTCGGTTATAATACCTAAAGTTTAACTTAAACTTTTTAAAAGAAAATCCGTATATTTTTGCACAATTGGATAGCGACGACCGTAGCCAAAGGCTTTAGTGGTAATTTTTATTCCAGGAGGGGCTTGTTTACGCTTATATTCGTTTTTATCAACTCTTTTTATAACTTCTTTAACCGTAGCTGGAGAAAGACCCATATTAATAATTTCTTCTACACTACGCCGATTTTCAATATATTCTTTCAAAATAGTATCTAAAACCGAATAAGGAGGTAGGTCATCTTCGTCTTTTTGTTCAGGTCTTAATTCGGCAGAAGGGGGTTTTACAAGTACCCGCCGGGGTATAATTTCTTCTTCGCGGTTCACAAAGCGGGCCAAACGGTAAACCAAGGTTTTGGGCACATCGGAAATAACGGCCAATCCCCCAGTTAAATCTCCATACAAGGTGCAATAACCCACTGCCATCTCTGATTTATTTCCTGTAGAAAGCACTAAATATCCAAATTTATTGCTTAGGGCCATAAGGATGTTACCCCGTATCCGGGCCTGGATATTTTCTTCGGCTGTACTCCAAGGTAGTTCATCAAAAAGTGGTTTTAACGCCTGCAGATAAGCATTAAATATTTCAGTAATAGGTATGATTTTATACATAATACCCAAGTTTTTAGCCAAAGCAGCAGCGTCTTCTAAACTTTCTGATGAAGTATAGGGAGAAGGCATTGCTACTCCCAGGACATTTTCTTTACCCAGTGCTTGCACAGCAATGTAGGCCACCAGGGAAGAATCTACCCCACCGCTCAGTCCCACAACTGCTTTTTGGAAGCCAGTTTTATAGGCATAATCCCTGGTTCCTAGGATAAGGGCCTTTAAAATCTCGGCTTCATTTTCTGCAAAAGCAGTAATCTTTCTCCCTGTCTCGTTAAGATCCGCCACGATTAGGTCTTCTTCAAAAACAGCACCCCGGGCGAGCAAAGTTTTATCAGGTAGAACTATTTTACTATTGCCATCAAAAACGATATCATCATTCCCTCCAACCTGATTGGCATACACAATAGGGAAACTATACTTATTTGCCAAATGGGTAAGCATTTTTAGACGAAAGGCGGGCTTACCTATGTGATAAGGAGAAGCCGAAATATTTACCAATATATCTATACCCTCCTGTGCCAATTGGAGTAGCGGATCGTGAGTGTATTGCTGTCTGGGAAATAAATCCTTGTCATTCCATATATCCTCGCAAATAGTTATCCCCCAACGGATACCTTTCCATTCTAACCAGCCTGGTTTTTGACCTGGAGCAAAATAGCGTGTTTCATCAAAGACATCATAACTTGGTAAAAGTATTTTATGGGTTTTAAAAATAATTTTACCATTAGCAAAAAACACGGCCGAATTAAAAAGAGGCTTGGCGTGATTGAAATTACGCTCAATGCAACCACATATTACAGCAATGCCTTGTGTACGTTGTATCAAGTTTTCCAAAGTCTCTAGACTGTGGTTAATAAAGGCCTCTCTTTCTAATAAATCTTTAGGCGGATAGCCCATTAAACAGAGTTCAGGGAAAATAACAAGCTCACACCCCTGTTTTTTTGCTTCCTCTATAAAACGAGAGATTTTCTCCAGATTATAGTCAAAGGCACCAATAATGGGATTGGTTTGGCCAATGGCAATTTTCATCTACCACACCATACGCATCTTTACCCCTTTGTTATGCAAATATTCTTTAATTTCCCGAATGCTATACGTTCCATAGTGTACCATAGAAGCAATTAGTGCTGCATCGGCTTTGGCTTGGGTCAAAACTTCATACAAATGCTCTGGGACACCTGCCCCACCTGAAGCAATAACGGGGATAGAAATATTTTCTGAAATAAGTCGGGTCAAGTCAAGCTCATACCCTGCTTGAGTGCCATCGGCATCAATGGAGTTTAAACAAATTTCACCTGCACCTAAATCTTCTGCCTCCTTTGCCCAAGCTAGGGCATCTATCCCGGTATAGGTGCGCCCCCCGTGAATCACAATTTCGTAACCAGAAG
>JAGHCL010000034.1 GCA_021160485.1 Candidatus Desulfofervidaceae bacterium | reverse complement strand
TTTCATGCAAACCAGCCAGAGGTTCTTTGACAAACCCACCTATATATGTTGCCTGTCTCCGTTTGATAATATCTTCATATTTGGGTTGATTAGGAATAATGGCCCTTTCTTCATGGGCCTTACGGGATAGGTACCATTCTACCAGTTGACCATAGGTCATCCGGGAAACATCAAAAGCAACTTGGCCTACTGTCCGGGCAATCTCAAAGATCTGAGGCAAAATAATTTCAGCTAATCTATAAGTCAAAATGGCATCTTTCAGGCAATATTCTGCCAGTTTGACGAGATTTTTGCCTTTGCGCCAGGCCTCAAGCATTTCCTGATAGTCCATTTCAATTTTTCTGTCTCCAAGTAATTCGCTGGAAACTGCGTCCAAACTTAATACCTCAGTTTGGAGATTGGGAGAAAGGATATTGTTAATAAAATGGAATAGGTCAATGTGTACTACACCATTTATTCTGGCAGAACTGACCCTAGCTCGACGGGTAAACTTTGTTTGTTTCCTATCACGGGAAAGAATAAGCTTAATCTTATTTGCCTGACATCTTTCATTTAAAACCTGAAAATCAAAGGCATCGCCATAAAAGGTGACAATAATATCTGGGTTAATATCATTAATCACTTGAACAATTTCTTCAAGGAGTTCCTTTTCATCACCAGTTACCTTCACCCAATTTGGATAAGCTGCCTTTCTGTTCGTCAGCACTAGTTGTTGTTCTTGTGTATAAAAAGAGGCCATTACAATTTCTTTCTTCCCGGCCTGTTCGTGTGTCTCCAAGTCAAAGGCCAAAATCTTTAACGGTGGGGAACTCATCTCATCTAAAACCTTTATTTCCCTGGCCCTTAAGGCCATATTTACCTTATACCTTGTTTTTACCTCCTCTCCCTCCACTTCCACCCAGCAATTGCCATCAATTTGGTTATCAATCAAAAAACGTCGGTAAAAGTTGAGGGCATATTCATACTCCTCGATTACCACACCGCTTCCGCCCCTTTTTGCCTCAAGCGTCTTGATCACGTCTCTTATCTTTGAGGAATCTTGGGGTAAAAAACAAGTAACTTTAAGAAACTCCCTCTCTTCTCCCATCAACTTCCGCTTGACTACTGTAATGTCCCTGATTTCCTTCCTTTTTTCCTCCAAGAGAGACAAGACTTCTTTTTTTGCTTGTTGTGGCTCTTTGGGCAAGATATAAAAATAAGGCTCACTCTGAACAAAGACGACCACGTTCTCGCCACTAGCTGTCTTTCCCCAAAGTCTGATCAAAGCGGCCTGCTTTTCTGTAATATAATCTGTATCCAGCAAAAAAAGACGTAACTTCATAGATAACTCCCCTATAAATCAATATGTTAACATCTACTTATACAACACATACCATAAAAGCAGGAAGCAGGTAAAGGAGTTAAGTTATCCCTCACAGAAATGCGGTAAGATAATAATAGAAAATGTTATTTTAACCCTTTGTAATAAATGTTAAGTATCAGATTTATCCATAGTCATTCAACATTCAAATTATAGCAACACGCATGCCTCAACAGGTCAGATGAAAGGCACCTAAAACTGCCTTTCTCTCCCCGATGTGGGAGTTAAAGACTTTAACCGCTTCTCTGGTAGGCATAGCCACAAGGGTGATACCCCTTTCTTGCAATTTTTCTCTTAGTTGTTGCGTGGGACGCATAAGACCAGAAGAACCTGTCCCCAAAACGACTATTTCTGTTTCTGGTGTGATAAATTCTTTAAGGTCTTCCCAGTAAACTTTGTGTCCTTCTTTCCGCCACCAGGGGGAAAACACCTCTTGGTCTTTTATGACCACATCCTGCCAATAGGTATGGCCATTAATCGTAATCTTACCAAAGCTATATCCTTCAATCATGTTCAGGTAACTTAAAACTTCTTCTATGTAAATAGCAAAGGCCGTGTTTTTTAATGGCCCCTTTATGGTCTCTAGTAGGGTAACCTTTGTTTTTTTTGAAATTATAATAAGGGAAAATAGTATGATAGGTCGTCATCATTTGATCACGATAGACTTTGGCGACAATGGAAGCAGCCGCAATAGAAAGGCTTTGACTATCACCATGCTTAAGACAAAGTTGAGGAAAAGGTAAATCCAACCCATAAGGACCATCAATCAGCAGGTAGTCTGGTTTCACTTGCAAGCGGGTCACCGCCCGTTCCATGGTCATTAAAGAAGCCCTAAGAATATTTAATTCATCTATTTCTTCAGGCATCCCCACAGCGATGCCAATGGCAACTGCTTTCTGCTGAATCTGGGCAAAACATCTTTCCCGGGCTTGAGGGGAAAGTTTTTTAGAATCATCTATACCATCCAACTTTCTTACATCGGGCGGTAAAATAACAGCCGCTGCCACCACCGGGCCGGCCAGACAACCCCTTCCGGCTTCGTCCAGACCGGCCAGATAACGATGTCCTGCTTGCCAAAGACGATGTTCGTGTTTAAAATCAGGAGGCATTAGTGCTTTTTTTCTGCAAGCCTGGCTGCCTTACCCCTTAAAGCACGCAAATAGTAAAGCTTCGCCCGTCTTACCCTTCCTTTAGAAACAACCTCTACTTTTTCCACCGTAGGGGAAGAAAAAGGAAAAACTTTTTCTACCCCAACACCATAAGAAATCTTTCTTACGGTAAAGGTAGCACCTGTCCCTGACCCTCTAACTTTAATGACCACTCCCTGAAATATTTGAATCCGCTCTTTGCCTTCTTCTGTAATCCGTTGATAAACCTTTACCGTGTAACCAGGTTTGATTTCTGGTAGATCAAGACGCATGTGCTCCTTCTCAATCATCTGGATGCGATTCATCTTTCTCCTCCTAAAAGCCTGTCTAAAATAATCGCTGCTGCGGTTCTTACCGAAAGGTGATTATAATCACCAACGCCGTAAATAGGTTTTAAAACATAATTTGCTTGAGAAATCAAGTCCTCAGCCAAGCCCCAGGCCGTTCCCAAAATGATTAAAAAGGGGGTTTGTTTTTGCTGTAATAGCCTTCGTGCCATTTGATAGTCCAGAAGATTCCCACTGGCCTTGGCCGAAGTAACAATTATTTGCGGTGCTTGCTGCCACTTTTTTTCAATCGCCTCAATCGCCTCCTCTAGGCTATATACACAATGGATAAGCTTTAAGGGAGGAACACGCCTGGGATTATATTTCCCTCCGAAACCCTTTAACCAATGGGCTAAAAAGCGATGAACAAGGGCGTGCTGGTCTTCTAAAGGATTAATAACAAAATATCCCCCCAACTCATAGGTCTTGGCAAGTCGGGCGATATCATGAAGATTAATAGTAGCCACAGCCGAGATAATTATTTCTTTGCGTTTATTGTGAACCGGATAATGAACAAGCCCCAGGTAAATATGCTCATTGGTCAACATAACTTGGCGTTCCCTGTTTTAGCTTATTCTATCCTCCAGGAAACTGGAGAAGGCAATTATTATAAATATTCATCCGTTTTTCTCTTGCAAACCCAACTAGGGTTAAATTGAACTCCCTAGCCAGCTTAATGGCCTTATCTGTAACCGCAGCCCTAGAAGCAACAATAGGAATACCTACCCGGATGGCCTTACACACAATTTTATGAGATAGGCGACAGGTAGTAAGTAAAATTTTGTCGTTTAATTTTACTCTTCCTAATAGGGCACAGCCAAGTACTTTATCGATAGCATTGTGGCGACCGATATCTTCAAAAAAATAAACTATTTCTTTGGCGGTGGCCAAGGCAGCAGCATGAAAGCCGCCGGTTTCTTGAAAAAGAATGGACTTATTCTGAAAAATTGTCATTAATTCCCATAAGCTCTCCGGATTATAACTAGTGCTTTCCTTTGTTATGTTAATTTTTTGTAATTCATACTTTTTACTTTCTTTTAAATAAACCAAAATTTTTTCCGGTTTTGTTTCCATTTTTACAATCTCATCGATCTCCTTTACCCAGCCCTCAGTATAAAGAAAACCAGTGACCAACTCTTTCAAATGGCTGGGAGAACAATCAAATTGATAAATAGGGGTATCGTTTATGAACAAAGGTATTGTCATTTCCTGGGCGACAAAATCTTTCTCAGTGGCAACTTTGTTCTCTGTAACCTTGATAATCTCTACTTCTGTCTTCATGAATTCAACCTTAATTTTCTCTTACACACTTCACAAAAAGAAGCTGCTTTCACATCTGTATCATTAATGCTGTTAGAAAAATGCATGACACAGTGAGGATTTGGGCAATGTTTAAGTCCAAAGAGGTGCCCCAGCTCATGTACCGCTTCTTTTAGTACCCGCTCTTTAAAAAGATCTTCATCCTCGGGAAGACCGTAAAAGGAAGAATAAAGCCGGGCTAGGGAAATAACGGCTACACCGGCCATTAAAGCTGCCTCTCCGAAGATAAAATTCAAGCCTGGTGCATACAAATCTGCTTCGGTAATGCCCAGAATAAATTCTTTTCCTTGCTTTAAAGAAAGCAAACTTTCCAAAAAAGGCAAAGAGAGATATTGATGGCGATTTGCGTCATACGCATTAGGCAACGGCAACACAGTCCCCTCTTCTACTGGTAAGGAAAATACTCTGGCTAATTCCCTTTTTAAAGACCTGCTTATAGACGAAACCACATCCTCAAAACGAACTAAGACGATCTTATCTGGCATTTTTCGTAATCATTTAAGACTTTTTATATTCTCTATTATAAACATTCTGAATAAACAAGCAAAAATCAGTGACTAACGACCCAATGTGCCACTAACCATTAGCATAAAATTTCTTTATTTTTTCTACGACATACTCCTGTTGGATTAGAGTTAATTCGGGGTAAATCGGTAGGGCAATGGTCTCTTTCGCTGCTTTCTCTGCTTCAGGGAAATCTCCCTCTTGGTAACCCAAATAACGAAAACACGGTTGCAGGTGCAGGGGAATGGGATAATAAACAGCACACCCAACCCCGTGTTTTGTTAGATAGCTAAGTAAAGCATCTCGCCTGGAGGCCCGAATAATGTATTGATGGAAGATGTGGGTATTAGCCGAGTCTACCACCGGTGGCTTTATTTCATTCAAAAGGCCTGCCTGTTTAAAAAGGGAAAAATAAATATCTGCGTGCTTTGCCCTTTGTTTATTCCACTCATCCAAATAAGGCAACTTGACCAGTAATATTGCCGCCTGAATTTCGTCCAGACGGAAGTTCCCACCTATCATTTCATGCTTATATTTATCCTTTGCCCCATGCACCCGAAGCATTTTAACCCTTTCGTAAATCTCTTTTTTATTGGTTATTACCATACCACCATCACCATAACCACCCAGATTTTTAGAAGGGAAAAAAGAAAAGCAGGCCATATCTCCCCACGCACCTACCTTCCTGCCTTTATAAGTGGCTCCAAGGGCCTGGGCAGCATCTTCTATAACCACTAAATTATGTCTTTGGGCAATGTCATTAATAGACGCCATTTCTGCACTTTGACCAAAGAGATGGACAGGTATAATAGCCTTAGTCTTAGAATTAATTTTGGCTTCAATCTGATCAACATTCAAATTAAAGGTCTGGGGGGTGATATCTACAAAAACAGGTTTTGCCTTTAAGCGCACAATTGAACCTACAGTAGCAAAAAAGGTGTAAGGAGAGGTAATCACCTCATCACCCTCTCCTATCCCACACGCCATTAATGCAACCAAGATGGCATCAGTGCCAGACGAAACCCCTACTGCATAATCCACTCCACAATAGGCCGCTAGGGCCTCTTCTAAGGCAGCCACTTTTGGCCCTAGAATAAATTGTTGTGTTTCAAGCACTTCATCTAAAGCCTTTTTAATCTTATCTCTTAATTTTGTATATTGGGCTCTTAAATCTAAAAGGGGAACATACATAAAAATAACCTCATTGGTTTTAAAAATACTCCAACTTCGTCCAGCTCTCCTTTACCCTTCCTACTCTGGAGCTACTCAATATTCTCTACAACAGTGGTAAATTGTTACCTACTATCCACTAAATCTATACCTGTCATTTTAAGGGCAGCCATACCTCCTCTAAGATTAAAAGTTTGACTAATACCTATTTTGTCTAATAATAGTTGGATTTCATAAGAACGCATTCCAGTATTGCAAATAATGACAATTTTTTTGTCAGTAGGAACTTCAGCCAAACGTTTCCTAAACTCCCTTTGAGGAATATTAATCCAATAAGGAGCCAGTTTTTCTACATAAGGTTTGGCATCTGCTGTCTCTCTAACATCCAAAAAGATATATTCTCCGCTTGTCCGCTGTTGCCAAAGGGATAAAAACTCACTTATGCTAATAGTTCGATTTTTCCCGGCCAGTGTATTTTTAGCTACATTGCCGGCTGTATTTAAAATATCTACCGCTGTCCCAAAGGGTGGAGCATAGGCAATTTCCAAAATACTTAAATCATCTACAGTAGGCTTGAACTTTAACATGGAGGCTACAGTATTGATTTTCCCTACTACAGCATCACCATTAATTCCTACCGCTTGTGCTCCTAATACTCTTTGTGTATTTTTTTCTACTGTTAGTTGAAAATACATAAGTTGTTTCGTAGGGTAAAAATGAGCTCTATCCAATTGGACTATCATTACCGGAATTACTTCAAACCCTTCTTTCTGAGCGGCTTCTTCACAGAGACCCGTTTTGGCAATACATAAATCAAAGGCCTTTATGACAAAGCTCCTTACCACCCCTTCAAAAAGTTCCAATCCACCAGCAATATTTGTCCCAATTACCCGGCCATGTCGATTGGCAATAGACCCAGAAGATATAAAAATCCCCTTACCTGTTATCAAACACCGGTTCTCCACACAATCTCCACCAGCATAAATATCGGGGTCTGAGGTTTGCATCCGTTGGTTGACAACAATTCCTTGAGGAGAAACAAGCAAACCAGCTTCCTGGGCTAGTTTTGTATTGGGCCTTACCCCTGTGGCCACGATTACGAGATCAGCTGGTAATGCTTCTGAAGAGGCAATTACTTCCTTCACTCTACCTGTCTCATCTGTCTTTATTTCTTTCACTTGCGCATTACACACTAACCTAACACCATGCATTTCTAAATGCGTTTTAAGCATCAGAGAAATATCTGTATCAATAATCCCAGGCAAAAGGTGAGGCATCATTTCTACAATGGTAACATCCACTCCCCACATATCAGTCAAGGCCTCGGCCATCTCTATACCAATGGCCCCGCCACCAATAATTACTGCCCTTTCTACTTCTCCTCTCTTTATGAGATCAAGCACTGTCTGGGCATCGTGAAGGTTAACAATACTAAAAACACCTTGAGCATTTATACCTGGGATAGGAGGTATAAAAGGAATGCTGCCTGTAGCTAAAACCAGTTTGTCATAAGACAACACCTCTTCTTTACCAGTGACCAGGTTCTTAATAAATACTTCCTTTTTCTTCCGATCTATTCCTATAGCCTCAGTTTGAGGTAAAACTTTAACTCCTTTAGAATTGGCAAAAAAATCCGTATCTCTAACCACATGATAATTAGTGGAAAATAACTCTTCTAAAATAGGAACATCTCCACTGATAAAGTAGGGAATACCGCAGGCCCCATAAGAAATAATATCATCCTTATCAACCATTACTACCTCTGCCTCAGGTAGTAGACGTTTAATCCGACAAGCAGCCTTGGGGCCAGCTGCGACTGCACCGACGATAACTACCCTCATGTTTCATTCCCCTCCTTTTAGAGATAAAGTGAAAGAAATATTTAACAAATAATGAGTGAAAAAGGAAGACATTCTTTATTTTTTTCTCCTTCTGTGTTAAATTGAGCGAGTGGATAGTAGCAAAAGGGTTGCTTTTTACTCAGTCATTTTCAATATTTTTTTAGTGGCTTTAAAATATTTATTGGCCTACCTTTCGGGTAGTCTAGCTCTAATAGCCGAAGTAATTCATTCTCTAAGCGATGTAATTGCCTCCATGGCAATATTTATCGGCATTAAAATCTCAAAACGCCGTTCACCTGCTTTTCCTTATGGGCTTTATAAAGTAGAAAATCTCATCTCTTTAGGCATTTCTATACTTATTATCGGTGCCGGGATTGAAATTGTAAAAACAGCTTTTCGGGACACAGAGAAACTGAACATCAATCGTTTACCAGTAGTGGCTATAGGAGTATTACTGGCCATCTCCCTTGCTTACCTTTTCTCTCGTTACGAATACAAAAAAGGAAAAGAGTCAAATTCACCTAGTCTGATTAGCGATGCTCAACATATCAAAACGGATGTTTTCTCGGCAATAGCTATTCTGGCTGGCCTGGCTGGTGAATATTGGGGTGTGCATTTAGATAAAATAGTAGCTACCTTGGTAGCAGTCCTGATTGTGAAGGCTGGGGTAGAAATCTTTATTGATAGCATCAAAGTCCTGCTAGATGCATCTATAGACTTTACTACTTTAGATAAGGTAAAAACAATCGTGCTTTCTCATCCAGCAGTAGAAGAAATCAAAGCTCTTTGGGGGAGGAATTCAGGAAGGTATAAGTTTGTGGAAATTATCATCACTCTAAAGGTTCATGGTTTAAAAAAGGCGCATGCTATTTCTCAAAAAATAGAAGAAGAAATAAAAAAAGAAATTCCTCATGTAGATCATGTGTTAATTCACTATGAACCAAAGGCAAAGGACTTTGTTATTTATGCAGTCCCACTAGCTGAAGATAAAACGACTATTTCTGAACACTTTGGTGATGCACCTTACTTTTATTTCTGCAGATTGGGGATAAAAGACCTCACTTTACGAGAAGAAAAAATAGAACCCAATCCATTTGCTCAAGAAGGTAAAGGCAGAGGAATTAAAGTCAGCAAGTGGCTACTTTCACAAGGAGTAGATGTAATTATAACCCGGAGAGAACTAGCTGGTAAGGGACCATTTTTTGTTTTGTCTGAAGCAGGAGCAGAGATTATCTTGACCCAAGCAGAATGTCTAGACAAGATAAAACATTTAATGAAAATACCTAAATAAAAACAAATGAGAAATTAATCCTCAAACTTTTTATGGAGGGAAATTATGCTAAAGGGGTTTTTTATCCTGATTTTCATCCTAGGCTTGGCTTTATTTTTCCATAAATGCGGACCCTGAGGGAAAAACTAGGGCATCTAGGTAGATACCCAAAATTTTAAAGGTATTAATTAAAGGGGAGAAACCTACCTCCCCTGTCTTTGTGTAATTTTTCAATAGAATCTTTTCAATTCTATTCGCCTTCTGTATGTGCACCTTCAGTGTTTATCAACTTCCAATTTACCTTGACATGACATTCGCCACAGGTATAGGAGCCAGTCTTTTTGCCAGCCTTAGCCAATTTTCTGTGACATTTTACACAACTGATGTGATAGGCATTCATTAAAGAAGGTTTTGTAGAACCATCGTTCATCTTTTCATCTTTGAGACCATGGCAGTCGGCACACCCTGTCTCTTCACCCTCTTCATACACCAACTTGCCTTCTTCTTCATTATATACATGGTGACACTGGGCACACGCTTCATCACCTAAAACTTCTACATGCTTTTCATGATTAAAAACCACAGGGGCACGTTCTAAGCGCTTGAATACTTCTTTATGGGCAATCACCATTTCATCATCTTGAGCAAAACCATAACCCACCATCAACGCCACACTAAGCATACAAATACCTGCTATCCATCCAAACCAGTTCTTAAACATGCTTTCCCTCCTCTTTATATTTATGCCTTTAATTCCTCAGGTATCTCTATACATTGCATTAGGAGATCAATAATAAATACATTGTGGATACCCAACTTGTAATAGTTAATAATATCCTCAATTCCACTATGACAATTGTGGCAAGGAGTAATCACTATCTTCGCACCAGTAGCTGCTAACTGCTCAGCCTTTATTTTGTTACTATCTACCCTTTTCTTCTTCCAAGGAGGTCCGCAGTTAATTACACCACCGCCAGCACAACAACAATAATTGTATTCCCGATTAGGCTCCATCTCTCTGAAATCTTCACACATAGCTTTTACCACATATCGCGCATGTTCCATCAAGCCTCTGCCCCGCATAACATTACAGGGATCATGCAACGTTACTGGTTCTTTGATTTTGCGGACAATCTTAATCTTCCCGTCTTTTAAGAGTTCATAATAGAACTGAATGGCATGGACAATTGGAATAGGATGCATTTTCCAGCCTAACCACCTGTTTCCCACATCATAGACAGAACGAAAGGCATGACCACATTCTCCCATCACAATCTTCTTTACTTTAAGTTTCATAGCCGCTTCAAAATGTGCCTTTTTCACCCGGCCCATTACTTCCCAGTCGCCAGAATACATGGCCATATCACTGTTATCCCAGCCATCAAAAGAAGGCATCGTCCAGTTGACACCTGCCACAGTCATTAGCACAGCGGCTGAATATATCAATTGTGCTCTAAATTTAGGCTCAGGGCCAATAACTGAATACATAACATCTGCACCTTCTTTATCCAAAGGGATACGCAAACTGGGAATTTCACTCTGGGCCTCTTCTTCTTGCCACTGCAGGGTGTCTATCCATTCATCCTGCTTAACCCACATTTGGTTCATAGTCACGGCATGACTGTTTGCCGTATCCTGCAAGTATTGAGGGACAACACCACACAGGTGACATATCCGTCGTACTAAACTTAACATCCAAGCCATATCTATCCCAAAAGGACAATACATGCTGCAACGTTTACAAAGATTGCATTCAGTATAAGCAATTTCAGCCGCTTGTTTAATAAATGCAGGACTCACTCTACCCTTATTTTTTATCATTTCCCAAAGGGTATTTTTAATCTTAGCTACTGGGGCAAAAGTAGGATCACAGTCATTAGAAAGGTAATGATGACAAGCAGTAGAACACAAACCACAGTGGATACAGGTATCTACATAGGTCTTAAGTCGGGCAATCCCTTCTCCATTCAAAACTTGATTAATCACCTTTGTTATTTTAGAAGGGTCTAAACGACTAACCCCCTCTTCTAAACCTATATCAGTTACACCCCATTTTCTTTCTAGCAAAGCCGTCATAATATATTTCCTCCTTTATAAAACTCACATATTACCAATCTTTTACATGCCTGACCGCACCAAATTCAGACCCCATATAGGCACGGGTAAACCAGAAAAAGAACATGTGATCTAAACGTGTGAAGGGAATGACCATAAGCATGATCTCTCCGGCTAATATATGCAAAATCAACATTGCTTTGTACGGTAACCACTGATGATAGGCCAGAAAACCAGTTATAAAAGGAGCAACAGCAATAATCAGCAAGGCGTAATCAGAGGCAGAGGTGACATATCTTACTTCTGGCCGCAACCGCCTTCTCAAAAAGAAAAATACACCAGCGATAATAACAACAACCGTCATGATATCTGCTAACCAATCGGGAATAGTCCACCAACTAATACCCCATGATTCATACCAAAGCACATTATGAGCCAGAAGAAAAATGGGAGTGAACAAAAGACAGATATGAAAGGCAAAAGAAAAGATGGTAAAAGCAGGTCGCTGACGCATGTTTATACTGCCAAAAGGAATAATCCAATGTAAAATGGAACGAAGACCATACTTTAAGCTCATATAGGTATAGACTGTGTGATCCTTTTTCTTGGCCAGCATTGCCATGTAAAGCAGCCTGAATAGACTACCACCAATAAACACAATAAAAGATATCCATAAAAGTGGACCCCGGACAAATTCATACATGACTCTCCCTCCTTTCTTCTATGGACGTATATTTAGCATTCTCATTATACATTGTCAATAAAAAAATTACCAACCTAATCTTGGCTTTTTGCTACAGGCAACAAGTTAAACCTTAAAGAAAGCCTTTTTTTAAAGTCTTTTTTTATTGCTTTTCGGCTAAACCTTGGTGCTTTTAAAATGGCATCCATGGCGGCATAGGCACAAGTGGCTATCCAGGAAGGATTGGTATAATAATGTTTTATAAATTCTTTTTCAAAAGTGGCTTGTTTGGAAGAAAGCTGAGGCGTTGTTATGAGAACTTTATCAGCAATAGGAGCTAAAACAGCATAAAATTGGGAATCAAGAAAACAGTATGGGCCCAAAATGTAAG